>JAYUHS010000111.1:0-1745 GCA_043766715.1 Luteolibacter sp. | reverse complement strand
GGGCCGTGCGAAGTGACGGCTTCGATGACGATGAGCCCGTCGCGTTCGATGTCGTGGATGAGAACGTCGGGGGCTGTGCCTCGGGCTGCGAGTTTGATCCCGAGTTCTGCCAGTGCGATCTCGTTGCTGAGCACTTCCTTGTCGGCGGCGTCTCCTAGCAGGAGGACGCGGGGTTTGCGGACGAAGCGTGGGGTGAACTCCTCGATGATGGAACGAATCAGTGTATTCTGGCCACCTGCGGATAGTTCGATGGTCATGCCGTCAGGCAAGCGGACGATTTCACGCGGGAGATTGCGGTGACGGGCTTTGAGGTCGCCAGTGGCGGGGTTCTTCAGGAAGGGTTCGAGTTCCTTTTTGAAAGCAGTGGTTCCAAAGCTGGTGATCAACTTCAGTGCCGCCGGAGTGAGCTGATAGCACCACTTGGGGCTATTAATCGGGCGCTCCGGTTGGTCGGGATTTTCGAGAAGCAGGCCGTGTTGGACGAATTGGTGGACCGTTTGGCGGCGGATGGTTTCGCGAGTGTTGGGTGCGTAGCGGACTTCGTATTGGTCGCGCATCCAGTCCATCATTTCGGTGATGCGGCGGAGTGGAGCTGTGGCGCTTTTCCAGGGCTTGCGAGGTTTGATGTCGGAGAGCGCGAGAAGCGTGAGGGCGGAGCGTTCGTTTTGCTGTTCCCGCGGAATGCCGATCATCTGGAGGAGCTCAAGTGCTTGGCTGACTCGTGTGGATGATGAAGGACTCATGAATCGGTGGACGGGGGTGCGCCGAGGTATTCGGTCATGGCAAGGTCGATGGCGCTCTGTTGGGTATCGTCCAAGGTGGCCTTCCCAAGGCGTTCCAATGCGGATAGGTCCGGATAGCGGAACGAGCGCAGGTCGGAGGCGTTGACCTGGGTGTGGCCGTTGAACTGGCGGAAATAGCGGTCTGCGACGGTCGAGTTGAGGAAACGGCTGAGGCCGCGGGCGAGCGGAGCGGAAAGGCCGGTGCGCTTGCGGTGGAAGAAGTTGAGATGGTTCTCGATGCCGACAAGGCCGAATGGGAAATCGGCGGGATTGAGGACACCGGAGACGAGGCGGCGTTTTTCCTCCTTCGAGGAGAAGCGTTTGATCAGGACGAAGCGGGCGGCGGGGATGAGCCACTTATGGGTCTCGTCGTTTTCGTGGATGGCGACTGGCTTCTTGCTCAGGCGACCGTCGCCGTAGTCGGCGGAGCGGCGAGATGGTGCAAACACGCGGCCGGTTTTCACGCAGTGCGGATAGATCAGGGGCACGCTTCCGGAGGCGAGATGATCCGAGAGGGAATTCTTGAGCCGGAAATCGACCACAGGGCCGGTCGAGACTTGGATGCCTAGGTCCGTGAGTTTGCAGGGGAGGGAATCGATGAAACTACGGACGTCGGTGGCGTCGGATTCCGTGGTGATGTGCATGACCTGATCGGGATCGGCAGGTGAGACGAAGCGATTTTGCGGGACGCTGGCTGTTGCGGGGGCTTCCAACGAACCGGTCGAGACCACCAAGGATGCGCTGTCACGTTTACCACGGCGGAGGTGGAACAGGATATTTTCTTGGAGCACGTCGTCGCGGCTGAAGGTTTCCAATCGTGAGTCGAAGACGTGGACGCGGCTGAAGTTGGCTTTTTGCAGCAGCTCGCGGCGGAACTCGCGGAAGTAGGGCCCGTTGCAGAAACTGCGGGGAGTGATGGCTGCCAACTCGCCGCCATCTGCCAACTGGCGGACTGCCAGCCAG
>JAYUHS010000110.1:0-31034 GCA_043766715.1 Luteolibacter sp. | reverse complement strand
TCCTATGAATGCGCTGTGGAAAGAAAAATCGGTCGGGGAAATTCTTCGGCTCGAGTATGGAAAGCCACTGGATGATATCGACCGAAAGTCTGATGGCTTATATCCGTTTTACGGCGCAAATGGAGAGAAGGGTCGAAGCTCAAAATTCTACTTTGATAAGCCAAGCATCATCGTTGGTCGAAAAGGCTCGGCCGGTGAACTAAACCTGACTGAAGAGAAATTTTGGCCGCTTGATGTCGCCTACTTCGTAACCTTCGACGACCAGCAACACGACTTGCGCTTTCTCTTCTATATCTTGACAACACTGAACCTGCCGAGTCTTGCCAAAGGTGTTAAGCCCGGCATCAATCGAAATGAGGTGTACTCGCAAATAATCAAAATTCCCCCGCTCCCAGAACAGCAGCGCATCGTCGGCATCCTCGACGAAGCGTTTGGCGGCATCGCCACCGCCAAAGCCAACGCCGCAAAGAACCTCCAAAACGCCCGCGCCCTCTTCGAAAGCCACCTCCAATCCATCTTCTCCCAGCGCGGGAATGGGTGGGTGGATCGGCAACTCGCGACACTCTGCCATGAGATCACGGTGGGTCATGTCGGATCGATGAAGACGGAATACAAACCGGACGGTGTTCCCTTCCTCCGCTCGCAAAACATACGTCCCTTTGAGGTTTCGATGGAGAACGCGATGTTCATCGATCAGAAGTTTCACCGTGCGCTCAAGAAGTCCCAACTTCGTCCCGGCGACCTTGCCATTGTCAGGACCGGCTATCCCGGAACAGCGGCAGTGATTCCGCCGGAACTCCCTGACTCGAATTGCAGCGACTTGGTGATTGTTCGTCCCAGCAAGGAAGTGGACCCCCATTTTCTTGCGGCGTTCTTCAACTCCGCCTTTGGAAAGCAGCTTGTTCTCGGGAAGATCGTCGGAGCAGCGCAGAAGCATTTCAACGTAACAGCAGCCAAAGAAGTCATGCTTCATGTCCCGCCGCTGCCAGAGCAACATGAAATCATCAAAATGGTAGACGCGCTCCGCACGGAAACCCAACACCTCACCACCCTCTACACCCGCAAGCTCGCCGCGCTGGAGGCGTTGAAGAAGTCGCTGCTGCACCGGGCGTTCAGCGGAGAGTTGTGAGATTTCCTGATTTCCTCTATCTCTCCACTCCACTACCCTCCCATTCATGAGTTCACCCGACATCCGCTGGATCCAGCGCTTCGACAACTTCAAGCGGGCGCTTGCTACGCTGCGGCGGGCGGTGGACTTGTCCGAGCAGCGCGGGCTTTCGGAGTTGGAACAACAAGGGCTGATTCAGGGCTTCGAGTTCACCCATGAGCTGGCATGGAACGTTTTGAAGGATTATCTGGAGGAGCAGGGATTTGTCGGAATCATCGGGTCGAAGAATGCGACGCGGGAGGCATTCAAAAATAATCTGCTGTCAGACGGCCAAGTGTGGATGGACATGATCAAGGCCCGCAACCAGACGTCTCACACCTATAAAACAGAGCTCGCGGAGGAGATCTCCAAGAACATCCTCACGCAGTTTTTTCCTGCATTCGTGGAAATGGCAGCGCAGTTCCAGATCCTAAGCCAGGCATCCACATGACTGCCACGCGTTTTGGGCTGCCGGAAATGACGGTGGAGAAGATCGGCGGCGTGTTGGCTGAGAATCCCACAGTGGAGAAGGCGATCCTTTACGGTTCGCGGGCGAAGGGGAACTACAAGCGAGGATCGGACATCGACCTGACGCTTGTGGGAAGTGGCTTGGTTTATCGTGATTTACTCAAAATCCTCGATGAACTGGATGACCTGCTCCTTCCTTACACGATCGACCTTTCGATTCTCCAGCTGATCGACCACGCCGGTCTGCTAGATCATATCCAGCGGGTCGGGATGGTCTTGTATGAACGATCTCCCCAGACGCAAGCAGCCCAACTCTCATGAACCCACCTGAAACCCACCACCTCACCACCCGCAAGCTCGCTGACCCGAAGGGAATTCAGCGCTACATCCAGAAGGCCACGGGTGGGATCTTTGAAAATGCACAAGCCCGCAAGGGACTCTCGCCCATGGCTCTTGTGGAATTAATCTTCGCGACTTACCCCGATCTGGTGAAGCCGTGGAAGAACCGGATTACTGCATTGCCCGAGGATTTTGCAATGCCTCTGCTTGCGAGCATCCCGGAGTCCTGCATGTCGCAGGCAAGCCGGGAGTTCGTCCTAGCATTTCTTGCCGAAAGCCGCAAAATGGTCGCGTCAATTCAATGAAAAGTCTCTTCCTTGCATGGCAAGCGCCCAAAGATAGCAACCGCAGCCGCGCTTGGTTTCCCATCGGGCGGCTGGATGCGGAATCTAGCGGTTCTGAGGTGACCTCCTGCCGGTTCCGCTACACAGGTGGTGCGACAAGGGCGCATGAGGAAGTGGGATTCGAGCCACTGGTTTCTTTCCCGGAATTCCAAGAAGACTACCTCTCGGAGAAGCTTTTCCCGTTGTTTCACAATCGAGTGCTTTCTTCCAAGCGGGCGGATTTCCCCGAATACATCGAATGGCTCGGGCTGACGCGGGAGCAGGCAGATCCGATCTCGATTCTTTCCGTGTCCGGCGGCACGCGGGTCACGGATAACCTGCAGACCTTTCCAAAAATCGAAGCCGGCCCAGATGGCAGTTTCCAGATGCGGTTCTTCGCCCACGGTCTTCGCCACCTGCCGGAAACTTCGCGTGAACGGGCGGCTCGGCTTACTGCCGGTGAAAAATTGAGAGTCATGATCGAGGTCAATAATCCGGCTACCCGCTTGGCCGTCACGCTGCATGCGGACGATTACGTCATGGTCGGTTGGGCTCCGCGTTATCTGGTGGAGGATCTCGTGAAGTGCATCCCGCAGGCTCCCGAAATCGAAGTCACGGTGGTGAAGGTAAACCACCTGCACGCCCCCCTGAACCAATCGATTCTGGTGGAATACTCTGGAAAGGCCTCGACCGATCACCTGCTCATGTCCTCTCCGGATTTCACGCCGCTTATCGGCTAGCTCTGGAAACACCATGAACGAAGCCGAGACCCGAGCGGACCACATCGACCCCGCGCTAACCGCCGCTGGCTGGGGAGTCACTGCGGGCAGCCGCATCCGCCGTGAGCATCCGATCACGCTCGGGCGCATCGAAGGTCACGAGAAACGCGGCAGGGCTCTATCCGCCGACTACGTGCTGGAATACCGGAACACCAAACTCGCGGTGGTGGAGGCAAAAGCCTGGGACGCAGAAGTCACGGCAGGCGTGGCACAGGCGAAAAACTATGCAGACAAGCTTTCTATCCGTTTCACCTACGCCACGAACGGCCAAGGGATCTACGGCATCGACATGGAGACGGGCGAGGAGGGCGAGGTTTCCACTTATCCGACGCCGGATGAACTGTGGGCGAAGACCTTCGCCAAGGTGAACGCGTGGCGGGACCGCTTTGCGGAGGTGCCATTCGAAGATCGCGGCGGTTATTTCCAGCCGCGCTACTATCAGGACGTGGCGATCACCCGGGTGACGGAGGCCATCTCGGAGGACCGGCAGCGTATCCTGCTCACGCTCGCCACCGGCACGGGGAAGACGTTCATCGCGTTCCAGATCGCGTGGAAGCTTTTCCACAGTCGCTGGAACCTAAGCCGCGAGGCGACACGGCGTCCCCGCATCCTGTTTCTGGCAGACCGAAATATTCTAGCGAATCAGGCGTTTAACGCGTTCTCGGCCTTTCCCGAGGATGCGTTGGTCCGCATTAATCCGGGCGATATCCGCAAGAAAGGCAGAGTGCCGAAGAACGGCAGCCTGTTTTTCACCATCTTCCAAACGTTCATGTCCGGTCGCCCGATCGACGGTGAGCCTTCACCCTACTTCGGTGAGTATCCGGCGGATTTCTTCGACTTCATCGTCATCGATGAGTGCCACCGTGGCGGCGCGAATGATGAGGGAAACTGGCGGAAGATCTTGGAATATTTCTCACCCGCTGTGCAGCTCGGACTCACTGCGACTCCCAAGCGCAAGGACAATGTGGACACCTACGCCTACTTCGGTGAGCCGGTGTATTGCTATTCGCTGAAGGACGGCATCAACGACGGCTTTCTCACGCCATTCAAGGTGAAGCAAATTTCCACGACGATTGATTACTATACCTACACCTCGGACGACACGGTGGTGGAGGGTGAAATCGAGGTCGGCAAGGTTTACGAAGAAGCAGATTTCAACAAAAACATCCAGATCCACGAGCGCGAGAAGAAGCGGGTGGAGATCTTCATGAAGCAGATCCATCAGAACGAGAAGACGCTGGTTTTCTGTGCAACTCAGGATCACGCGCTGCTGGTGCGCGACCTCATCAATCAGCTCAAGACCGGCAAAGATCCGCACTACTGCGAGCGCGTCACCGCAAACGACGGTGCACTCGGCGAGCAGTATCTGCGGGATTTCCAAGACAACGAGAAAAGCATCCCTACGATCCTCACTACCTCGCAGAAACTCTCGACCGGAGTGGATGCCCGGAATGTGCGGAACATCGTGCTGATGCGGCCGGTGAACTCGATGATCGAGTTCAAACAGATCATCGGTCGCGGCACCCGGCTCTACGACGGCAAGGACTACTTCACCGTTTACGACTTCGTCAGAGCGCACCTCCATTTCGCCGATCCGGAATGGGACGGCGAGCCGCTGGAGGAAGAAGACTGCCCGAAATGCAGCAACCGCCCCTGCACCTGTGAAGTAAAACCTAAGCCGCCCTGCGAGGTCTGCGGTAAAAAGCCGTGCGAATGCCCGAAGGAACTCTGCGATAAACGAAAGAAGACCAAAGTTAAACTAGCAGACGGCAAGGAACGGAACATCCAACACATGATGATGACCAGCTTCTGGCATCCCGACGGCACGCCGATGTCCGCCCAGCAGTTCATGGAAACACTCTTCGGCAAGCTGCCGGACTTTTTCTCAAATGAAGACGAACTCCGCGAGCTCTGGAGCGTCCCCGCCACCCGCGCCAAGTTGTTGGAAGGTCTGGAGGACAAAGGCTTCGGGCACGATCAACTGTCAGAGATGCAGAAGATCATTCACGCCGAGAACAGTGATCTTTTTGACGTGCTCGCTCATGTGGCCTACGCCCTGCCAACACTAACTCGGGAGGAACGGGCATCAAAAGCCAAGGTGGAGATCAGCACGCATTTCAACAGCAAGCAGCAGGTGTTTCTCGACTTCGTGCTGTCCCACTATGTCAGCGTCGGTGTAGAGGAGCTGGCGCAGGGGAAACTCAGTCCGTTACTGAAACTCCAGTATCACGACTCGATTAACGATGCCGTGGCCGATCTGGGAGATGACATCGGCGAGACATTCAACGGGTTTCAGAAATACCTCTATCAGACGGTGGCGTAGTCAAACTTACCCAACACACATATCTTAGATAAGAGCGGCTAATTTAATTCGACTGCGAAAGATATCGACCGATCCGAGCGCAAAGTATTTCTAAAATTTCTTGAGCGAGTACCAAAGCAACCTCCAAGGATCAACGCAGTAAATAATCAACTCTCATCATTTGAATTTGCCCACGCAAAGTAGATTCCGAACCTGTAGCAAACAATTGCCCACCGTACTTTCCAATTTCCTAGCCCTGCTCATTTTCCTCACTAAAGGAAATTTCGCCGCAGGCAATTATCAAAAATCCTCCACGCCCCTCCGCGACCTTTGCGCCTCTGCGGTAAACTCATCTTCCATTCGCGTCATCACCCGCTCCGGCTATGATGTTGAGGGCCGCATGACCTCCTCCACCGACGCCGCAGGCACCACCACCTACACCCTCTATGATGCCCTTGACCGCGCTACTGCCACCCTCCTGCCAGACGCCACCATGCCTGCGACCGTCCTCACCGAAGTCGCCGCCATCGCCGCCGCCCCAGAGCTCGCAGACAATCCCCGCACCCTCACCACCTACGATGCCGATGGCCGCGTCACCGCCACCACCGACCCGCTAGGAAACACCACCACCTTCACCTACGACGCCGCCGCCCGCCGCACCGCAGTCACC
Source organism: Luteolibacter sp. (assembly GCA_043766715.1). Taxonomy (GTDB): domain Bacteria; phylum Verrucomicrobiota; class Verrucomicrobiia; order Verrucomicrobiales; family Akkermansiaceae; genus Luteolibacter. The sequence goes on along the minus strand of JAYUHS010000110.1, from coordinate 25,006 downwards.
GATGCGTTAGGCAATACCATGCGCTACTATTTCGATGGTGCGGGTCGCCAGACCTCTAGCAGTGATGCTAAGAATCAAGTGACGCAATTCACCTATGACAATGCAGGCCGCCTCATCCGCACGGACTTGCCAGATGGGAATTTCACGCTCACCAGCTACGACACCTTAGGTCGCCGGATTTCCGCAACGGATTCCGAGGGCAACCTCACCCAGTTCGCCTACGACCCCCAAGGTCGCCTCATCGCCGTCACCGATGCCCTCGGAGCCGTCACTCGTTACGCCTACGACCAACGCGGTCTCCAGATCGCCCAGACCGATGCCCTCAACCGCGTCACCACCTACGAATACGACCTCATGGGCCGCCGCACCGCCCGCATCCTCCCCCAAGGCCAGCGCGAGGAAATGACCTACAACACCCTCGGCCAGCTCACCGCCCACAAAGACTTTAACGGTCAGACAATTTCGCGGAACTATGATTCTGTGACGAGTGAGCTGCTGAGCGTCATCGCGCCGAGTAATCATCCATCGCTGATCCTGAATCATGCACCTGCGAGATATAATTTTAGTTATGACATCCTAGGTAGAAGGATATCTTCCACGGCAACCAACAAGCTCGGCACTGTTCTGAGTAATGAAACTTTCAGCTACGACCTCCGTTCCCAGCTCACCGGCTACGCTGGACCCACCGGCAGCATCGGCTACGGCTACGATTCCGCAGGAAACCTCGCTGGCGCGAAATCCTCCACCCCCGGCGGCTACGACGTCTCCTACGACTACGACACCCAAAACCGCATCACCATGGTCCACCGCGGCCAAGAAGGCATCGACCCAAATGCCACCCAGCTCGCCGCCTACAACTACGACGCCAACGGCAACCTCAACGGCACCGGCTACGCCAACGGCATCCAGCACGCCTACACCTACAACGCCCTCAATCGCCTCACAAATCTCAATGTCGCAAGGAGTGTGGGCGTCTCGCCCACAAGTCTCCAATCTTACGCTTACCAACTCAACAAAAACGGCCACCGCACCCAAATCACCGAACTCAGTGGCCGCACAATAAACAACACCTTCGACAAACTCCACCGCCTCACCCGCGAAGCGATCACTCTTCAAAGTGGCTTGGACATCCTGTCCCAGCCCTCCCCCCCCGCAGGCACCTTATCTTACTCTTACGACCCAGTAGGAAACCGCACTTCAAGAACCACCACCGGCCCCGTCGCCACCATCATTCCCAACCAAACCCAATCCTTCACCGTCAACGACCGCCTCACCACCGACACCTACGACGCCAACGGCAACACCACCGAGTCAAGGAGCGTGGGCGTCTCGCCCACTTCTTCTTCCGACATCTATTCCTTCGACAACAAACTCATCCGGCGCACCACCCCCGATGGAAAAACCATCGACCTCACCTACAACCCCGACGGCCACCGTTTAAGCAAATTCATCACCCAGAACGCCCTCACCCAGCGCCTAGTCCATTACTTAACAGACGCAAACAACCCCACCGGCTACGCCCAAGTCATCGAAGAAAAGCACCCACTAGACACCGCCAATCCCTTCAAAAAAGTCAACCTCTACGGCCATGACTTAATTTGTAGCGTCGGTTTGCAACCGTCGTCTTCCTCTTCTTCTCCGCTCACACCTCCCGCCTCCCTGCTCTTCTACAACTACGACGGCCTAGGCTCCGTAAGAGGTATCACCAACGCCACCGGTGACCTCCAAGAAACCTACGACTACGACGCATACGGCACATTGATTGGTCTAGCAAAATGCGACGCCTCAACGGGCGTTCTAGAATCCCTGAACACTGAAAACATCCACCTAGCAACTTCCACGTATTTATTCACCGGCGAACAGTATGACGCCGATCTAGGAATGTATTTCTTAAGGGCTAGATATCTGAATACCAATACGGGGAGATTTCACAGTCAGGATACTTACGAAGGTGACAAAGGAAGCCCGTTGAGTTTGCATAAGTATCTCTATGCAAATGGGAATCCGGCGATGTTTACGGATCCGAGCGGGAGATTTAGTCTTCTAGAGATGAGCGTAACGATACACATGCAAACTGAACTATTTGTGACGGCACATCCTGTTCTGATTGCTACAGGTTCCGCAATCTTAACTACTATTCACATAATCTCACTAATTGTTGATCCCGAGTATCGGAACGATGCTTATGCTATGGGTCCACTTGGAGCAGATGCTCAAGTTGCAACTAAATTAATTGGTAAATCTTCGAAATTCGTGAAGGGAGTTCCGACTTATATCAGCATCATGAGAGGCCGAAATGCTTACGTGTCGGCGGTGAAAAATCTCAGCCTAGAGCTATCGGCACTCCGTGCCGAGGGCCGTGCTGCCGAGGAAATTGCGATAACCATGAACGAAAAACGCAGAGATATTGGCAGAATTTTCAAGGAAGTAACTCCAGATAATCTGAGAGAATTCATTCGAGTGAGAAATCTGGATTTTTATCAAGATGAACTCGGTCCGACTATTGAGTGGCTTAGAATAAAGAAAGGGAGAAGTTGGGAGCAAATCGCAGAAGGTGCAACTCGCCCTGGTGGTTTGGATATTGATTTTGGTAGATTCGCATTCGAATGATAAAATTAGGTAATAGCAGAAGGTTGGCAGACGTGAGACTTGTTGAAGTGACCTCAGAGAGCACGATCGACTTTGAAGGCGGCTCGGCTGTGGAGTATGACAGTAAAAATCGTTATGATTTTGACGGTTCTTTTGATATTATTAGGAATCAAATTCTTTTTTTATTCTGCAAAGATAATCAAATTTTTATAGGATACAATAATATATATTATCAAATCAATCAAACTAAGATCATATACGATTTATCGGAGAAAGATCGCTATCTGATGATTGAATTACCAACGGGACAGCGAATGGAGCTGAACTATAAATTTAGAGATTTAATTGAAGATCCTATACTATTGCTTGGAAGTCACGAGGAAAATGAGGACTATGACTTTGGTTGCTGGCTCTACAACATAAGAAATTCTGAGGAGAGACAGCAAATAGCTCTCGAAAACCAACGTGACCGTGAAAGAAATAAGTAAATTTATTGAACTGAACCCCACAAGCCAACCATAAGCCTTAGTCATGCCAAGCTTTAGAAAAATTGAAGTAAGAACGGCTTGATGACTTCGTCACCCTGCGGGCACGTCCCGTTCGGTCTTGTCCAAAACCTAAGGTTGTTCTCGGTTATGAAGACTCTACGAAAATAGCAAATTTGGAAATTCTACAGCCCATCACTTGGTGACATGCCGCGCGCCGGATCATTTCCTGACTCTCATTCATCGTTTTTTTATCGAATCAAGTTCACCTACGTCTGAGTGAACACTTCAACGCCATGCCCGTCACTGGGCGCTGTTCCGGTTAACCAAGGAAAGTCCTGCTGAATTGCCGTGTCAGACTTTCGGAGAGAATTCGGTAAGAAATGGACGGGCGACACTCCTCTTGACTCACTTGCTGTTAGTTTGGGGTTCGAGACGATGTGGAGGAGATGTCAAAAACAAGAAAGAGCGATCTCCGAATCGCCCAAGCCCATGAGATGACGATGGAATGAGCGGATGCGCCAAATCATTGGCGATCGGTGGTCATGGCGATTCGAAGATCACCGCTCCTTGAGGGATGGTTACTGGGCTTTTCCCACTCTTTCGGGAGTCTGTTCCGGGAATCCTGCACTTTCCTTGGGTATTTAGCGCATTCTGGCGTTAAAAACACGGCGAGAAATGAGATTTGCACGGGTGACAGCCCGCCTGACGCGCTCGGCAACTCGCCTGACATGCCCGGCAACCCACCTGACGTGCTCGACAGCCAAGCTGACACGCTCGACGAGTGGCCTCACGTAATCGGCAAACTGCCGCCACCGGACGACTACTGGACTGACAGGCCCGACAGCGGGCTTCGCATGGCCGACGGTGCCGCAGCATTGCTCGACAGGGTGGGAGACAGCCGTCACCAGCGGGCAAGTGCGCTCGACAATCCTTCGCACTTGATCGGCAGCGGCGTGGATACGCTCGACAGGACGCTACTTGTTCATTTTTTATTGAACAAACGCCGACATCGCTCCAGCTTCGCCGGGCATGGAAGATTTGCTGACTAGCAATCCCGGTGAACTGGACCCCTTGGAACGCCAAGTGGTGGACTTTTTCGTCGATGGTGTGCGCGTGCTGGGGCTGCCACGGTCGATCGGTGAAATTTACGGCCTGCTTTTCATTTCCCAATCCGCCCTTTCGCTCGACGATCTGGTCCAGCGCCTAGCCATCAGTAAAGGCTCCGCAAGCCAAGGACTGCGGCTGCTCAAAAGCCTCGGCGCGGTCCGCGAGGTGGAGTCTGTGACTGAGCGCCGGACCTATTACGAGCCAGCCGTGGAGCTGAAGCGGTTGGTCGGCGGCTTCATCCGTGAGCAAATCCGCCCGCACCTCGAGAGCGGGAAAACCAAGATCGGTCGCCTTACCGCTACCGCCCAAGACATCGGCGATCCGGCGCGCCGGAAATTTCTCGGTGAGCGAGTGGAGCGCTTGGAGAGTTGGCTCCGCAGCGGTGGCAGGGTGCTGCCGGTGATTCAAAAACTTCTCGGCCAATGACTACGAGCGACCCCACTCTCGCGGAATGGTTCTGCGTCCGTTGCCAAACGAAGCGCGAGCACATCGCCGCCGGTCATTTGCGCGAGCTGGAAGGCATCGAGGTTTTTTGCCCGCGGCTGCGCTACCGTAAGGCCACTCGCCGGGGGAAAATCTGGTGGGTGGAGCCGATGTTCCCGGGCTACGTGCTCGCGAAATTCAATATGGCGGAAATGGAGCGGGCCGTCACTTATGCGCAGGGCGTCAGGGGTTTGGTGAAATTCGGCTCAGAAATCCCGGCAGTGCCCACTTCATTTGTCGAGGCCATCCGTCACGAAATCCGCAACCGCAAGGATGCGGACCAAGACGAGCTGATCACCTTGTCGCCCACCCTGGAACTCGGCGATGAAGTGGAGGTCGCTCACGGCCCATTTCAAGGAATGCAAGGCACCGTCATCACCGTGCCCTCCGCGACGGAGCGAGTGAAAATCCTACTCGAGTTCCTCGGCCAACCCCAAACTGTGGACATGGACTTATTTTCAATCCTCTTACCCCGAAGACCGACCCCTAAGTAAACGCTTTCTACCCGGCTGGGTTCCTCATTTCATCCTCCCGGCCGCTTCACACTCCTCATTTCCACGATTCCCTTGGTTTCCCTCCGCACCGGAGAGATCGACCATGGGCGGTAGCGTGGCAAATCCGTCCGTTCCCCTCCCCTTCCCTTGCAAGCCGACTCATCCACCGACTTCTTAATCATCGGCGCAGGCTTTTCCGGCCTCGTCGCCGCTGAGCGTTTGTCCGCCGCCGGTTGGAAATGCGTGGTGGTGGACCGGCGGGACCACCTCGGCGGAAATGCCTACGACCGGAAGGATGCGGCGGGAGTGCTCGTCCATCCTTACGGGCCACATTATTTCCGGACGAACTCGCCACGGATCGTCGATTACCTCTCGGCATTTACCGACTGGCACCAGGTCAGCTATACCATCAAGAGCCACGCCCAAGGTCGCTACTGGAGCTTCCCAATCAATCTCAACACCTTCGAGGAATTCACCGGAAAACCCGCGACGACTGGGGAATTTGAAATGTGGCTAGAGCAGAAACGCGTCCCCATTTCCACGCCGCAAAACTCCGAGGAGGTGATTATTTCCCAAGTCGGACACGAGCTCTACGAACTATTTTTCGAGGGCTACACGCTCAAGCAATGGAAACTCCACCCGCGTGAACTCGACGCCTCGGTCTGCGGCCGGATCCCCATCCGTACCAACCGCGACGACCGCTACCTCTCGGAGTCCTTCCAAGCTCTACCCAAACGCGGCTACACCGCACTGTTCGAAACGATGCTCAATGCGTCGCCCGGTGTGGAAATCCACCTCGGCATGGATTTCCACGAAGCCAAAGCCCGCTGGAGCTACAAGCACCTGATTTTCACCGGTGCGGTGGATGAATTCTACGGTCGCCGCTTCGGTTCCCTGCCCTACCGCTCGCTGCGGTTCGAGGCGGAGTCCTTCAACGCCGAGCAGTTGATCCAGCGCGAGGCCATTTCCGGGAAACCGGGGTTCTGGCAACCCGCGATGCAGGTGAACTACCCCGGCACGGAAGTGCCGTTCACCCGCATCGTCGAGATCAAGCACGCCACCGGCCAGCAGATCGCCGCGACCTCGATCCTCCGGGAATTCCCTAAAGACTGGACCCCCGACGACGAGCCATTTTACCCCGTCCCCACCCCCCAAGCCCGCAGCGCCTACCAAAGCTACGCCGACCTCGCCGCTGCCGAGCCCGGCGTCAGCTTCATCGGCCGCCTCGCGACTTACCGCTATTATAATATGGATCAAGTCACCGGCATGGCCCTCGCCGAGGCGGATCGGCTGATTTCCAAATACGGAACGAATTCATAAAAAAATCTACATCGCCGGGCACTGCGGCTAGCCGTGGTTGCTGCGTCTCGCAGCAATCACAATCATTGGCTAACATTGCGACGAGACGCCACAACCACCGTCAAGACTTCGGCCCTACAGTCGCTGAAGCACCAGCAGACAACCCCATTCCCATCCAAGTTCCAACTCATGCAAAAAATCTACATCGCCGGTCACCGCGGCATGGTCGGCAAGGCCCTCGTCCGCGAGGCGGAAATCCTCGGTGGTTATCAAATCGTCACCACCACCCGCGATCAGCTCGATCTGTTGGACCAAGCGGCTGTCTTCGCTTTTCTCGCTGCCGAAAAGCCGGACATCGTCATCATCGCCGCAGCTAAAGTCGGTGGTATCCATGCGAACTCGACCTACCCAGCAGACTTCATTTATGAAAATCTCACCACTGCCGCGAACCTCATCGAAGGCAGCCGCCGCGCCGGGGTGCCGCGCTTGCTTTTCCTCGGCTCGTCTTGCATCTACCCGAAACTCGCCCCGCAGCCGATGCCGGAAGACTGCCTGCTGACCTCGCCCCTCGAAGCGACGAATGAAGCCTACGCCATCGCTAAAATCGCCGGCCTAAAACTCTGCCAACACTACCGCGCCCAGCACGGACTGCTGTATCACAGCGCCATGCCGACCAATCTCTACGGCCCTGGCGATAACTATCACCCCGAGAATTCCCACGTCATCCCCGCGCTGATCCGGCGCTTCCATGAGGCCAAAGAGCGCGGCGACGCCACCGTCACCATCTGGGGCACCGGCACCCCGCGCCGTGAATTCCTCCATGTCCAAGACCTCGCCACCGCTTGTTTCCACCTGATTTCCCAAGAAGCGCCACCGGACTGGGTCAATGTCGGCGTCGGCGAAGACATCACCATCTTCGAACTCGCCTCGCTGGTTGCAAAGACCATCGGCTTCACTGGCACGATCCTAACTGACCCTAGCAAGCCAGACGGCACCCCACGCAAGCTGCTCGATATTTCAACGCTTCAAGCCACTGGCTGGTCGCCTGAAGTTCCATTCGAAACCGGACTCGCCGCTGCCTACCAAGACTTCCTCGCATCCCTCGCTACGGGCGCTGCGCGGCTTTAAGGGCAGCAGCTGGGACCCGGGCTACAATCCCATTTAGGGCATCACCTCATTTTTGAAGATCATAGGACTTATAGGACCTATACGACTTATCCCACCTCCAATCTCCAATCTCCCAAACACATGAAAAAAGCACTCATCACCGGTATCACCGGCCAAGACGGTTCCTATCTCGCAGAACTTCTGCTGGAAAAAGGCTACGAAGTCCACGGCATCAAGCGCCGCGCCTCGCTGTTTAACACCCAGCGAGTGGACCACATCTACGAGGATCCCCACGTCGAGAACTCGCGTTTCCGCCTCCATTACGGCGACCTCACCGACAGCTCGAACCTCACCCGCATCCTCAGCGAGGTCCAGCCAGACGAAGTTTATAACCTCGGTGCCCAGTCCCACGTCGCCGTCTCGTTCGAAGCTCCCGAGTACACCGCAGACGTCGATGCCATCGGTACCCTCCGCCTGCTAGAGGCAATCCGTTTCCTCGGCCTTGAGAAGAAAACCCGCTTCTATCAAGCATCCACTTCCGAGCTCTACGGCCTCGTCCAAGAAATCCCACAGAGCGAGACCACGCCATTTCACCCGCGCTCGCCCTACGCTGTCGCCAAGATGTATGCCTACTGGATCACGGTGAATTACCGCGAGGCCTACGGCATGTATGCTTGTAACGGCATCCTCTTCAACCACGAGTCCCCGCGCCGGGGCGAGACCTTCGTGACCCGTAAAATCACCCGCGCCATCTCGAACATCGCCCAAGGCCTCGAGTCCTGCTTATTCCTTGGAAATATCGACTCACTCCGCGATTGGGGCCACGCCAAAGACTATGTCCGGATGCAGTGGATGATGCTCCAGCAGGACACCCCCGATGATTTCGTCATCGCTACCGGCAAGCAAATTTCCGTCCGCGAATTCGTCCGACTCTCCGCAAAGGAAGCCGGCATCGAACTCGCATTCACGGGTGAAGGAGTGAATGAAATCGCTACCGTCACCGTCGTGGATAAGGCCATCGCGCCAGCCGTATCAGTCGGCGATGTGATCGTGAAGGTGGACGCCCGTTATTTCCGCCCGGCGGAGGTCGAAACGCTGCTCGGCGACCCGACCAAGGCGAAGGTGAAACTCGGCTGGGTCCCCGAAATCACCGTCGAAGAAATGTGCGCCGAGATGGTCGCCCACGACCTCGACGTTGCGCGCCGCCATGCCATCCTCGCCTCCCACGGCCACCACGTTTCCGTCTCCCGGGAGTAAGCAGAACCTCGCCAAATCCCCCTTGAAGATCGTCAATATCATCGGCTTACCCGTCGCGGCGGCCACCTATGCCGGAGCGGTGGAGTGGGTCTTGCGGCACGCACTTGCAGGCGGCAGCTATGCGGTCGAAGCGGCGAATACCCATGTCGCCGCGCTGGCCAAAACGGACGCCGCATTTGGCATGGCGATGCAGTCGTTTGATTTGATTTGCCCAGACGGTATGCCGCTCGTCTGGGCGATCAATTCCAAGCTCCCCGCCGATGAAAAACTCACCGACCGCGTTTACGGGCCGACGTTGATGCTTGAAGTCCTGAAGGCGACCGATGGGAAATCCACGACCTTCAAACATTTCCTGCTAGGCGGAAAACAAAGTACGCTCGACAAGCTCAAGGCTCACTTCGCCACCCGCTTCCCAGGTGTAGCGATCGCCGGCAGTCACTCGCCACCGTTTGGCGAGTGGCCCGCCGGGGAGGTCGAGATGATTATCGAAAAAATCCGTGATTGCGGGGCGAATTTGATTTGGGTCGGCCTCGGCTGCCCGAAGCAAGAACACTGGATCGCAGCGAACAAGCACCGACTACCGCCGGGCGTTTACTTCGGCATCGGCGCGGCATTTGCATTCCACGCCGGAGAAGTTAGACAAGCTCCGCCGCTGGTCCAGCGGCTCGGTATGGAGTGGGCCTACCGTGTGGCCATGGAGCCACGGCGGCTCTTTAAACGTTATTTCACTTACAATTCACTCTTTCTCTATCACCTACTTCGCGACCACCAGCGTAGTTAATACAACACTTCCCCCAAATCTTTCCTTTTTATGAAAATTAAATCTATCTGCTGCCTCGGAGCCGGCTATGTCGGCGGCCCGACCATGGCTATGATCGCCGCCAAGTGCCCTGACATCCAAGTCACCGTGGCGGACATGAACGAACAGCGGATCGCCGCTTGGAACTCGGACACCCTGCCGGTTTACGAGCCAGGTCTGGATGCCGTCGTCGCCTCAGCCATCGGCAAGAACCTGCATTTCACCACCGACATCCGCGCCGCGATCCGCGCCGCAGATTTGATCTTCGTCTCGGTCGGCACGCCTACTAAATCCTACGGTATCGGTGCCGGTCGCGCGGCTGATTTACGCTACATCGAGTCCGCCGCCCGCCTGATCGCGGAGGTCTCAGAGGGAAACAAAATCATCGTCGAGAAAAGTACCATCCCGGTAAAAACAGCGGAAGCGATCAAGTCGATCCTCGCCGCGAACTCACCGAACGGCGCGACCTTCCAAGTCCTCTCAAATCCAGAATTTCTCGCCGAAGGAACCGCCGTCGAGGACATGGAGTGCCCAGACCGCATCCTCATCGGCGGCGAAGCCACCCCGGAAGGAGCCGCCGCCGTCGAGGCCCTCGTCTCTGTCTATGCGAACTGGATTCCCCGCGAGAAAATCCTCACCACTAACCTGTGGTCGTCAGAACTCTCCAAACTCGTCGCCAACGCCTTCCTCGCCCAACGGATTTCCTCGATCAACTCGATCTCTGCCCTCTGTGAAGCGACCGGTGCCGACGTCGATGAGGTTTCACGCGCCATCGGCATGGATTCCCGGATCGGCCCGAAATTTCTCAAAGCATCCGTCGGCTTCGGCGGCTCCTGTTTCCAGAAAGACATCTTAAATTTAGTCTATCTCTGCGACACCTTTAACTTACCTCACGTCGGCGAGTATTGGCGGCAAGTCGTGCATCTCAACGATTGGCAAAAGACTCGCTTCGTCGAAAAAATCGTCCGTACGCTTTATAATACCGTCAACGGCAAGCGCATCGCCATCCTCGGATTCGCCTTTAAAAAGGACACCAACGACACTCGCGAATCCGCCGCCATCCACGTCTGCCGGGATCTTCTCAATGAACGCGCCCATCTCGCCATTTATGACCCAAGAGTCAGCGTAAAAACCATTCATCAAGACCTCATCGAAGCCGGGGTCTCGCCAGAACTCATCGCCTCCAACGTCGAGATTTGCAGCGATCCCTACTCGGCGAGCACCGCCGCACACGCCCTCGCCACTCTCACCGAGTGGGATGAATTCCGCACTCTCGATTTACCACGGATCTACGATCTCATGCTCAAGCCAGCCTTCGTCTTCGACGGCCGGGCCGTGCTACCCGCCGCCGCCCTCGTCGCTCATGGCTTCGATGCATTTGTGATCGGGAAAGGGATTTAAAGCAGTCCTTGCTATACTGCCCGCTCCTTCCAGATTAGAGAGTCACAACTCATTCCACCCGCTTTTTCCCATGAACATTCATCCTGAATTCCACCGCTTTCTCCACCGGCAAGATAAGGAAAACCTGCTGGGCCAGCGTGGGATGGTCGTGTGGCTGTATGGTCTATCCGGCTCTGGGAAATCCACCATCGCGAATGCCGCCGAGCGCGTCCTCCACCAGCAAGGTCGATTCACCACCATCCTCGATGGCGATAATCTCCGCACCGGCCTCAATTCTAACCTCGGATTCACCGACCAAGACCGCCTCGAAAACGTCCGCCGCATCTCAGAGGTCGCGAAAGTCTTCGTTTCCCAAGGAATTATCACCTTCGTTTCTGCCATCACTCCACGGGGCGAACTCCGGGACCTCGCGCGCGGAATCTTGGGTGGCGATCTCTTCGAAGTTTACGTTAAGGCCAGCTACCAAGCTTGCGAGAAGCGCGATGTGAAAGGGCTCTACGCCAAGGCCGCGCGGGGAGAAATCGCCCATTTCACTGGTAAGGACGGCTCATTCGAACCACCCAGTCACCCCGACCTCACGCTGGATACTGAGAAAACTTCGATTGAAGACGCCGCCTTCGAGCTACTCGAAGCCATTCGCCATCGGATCTCAGTGAACCTTCCTCAGTTTTAAAAAACGCGGTCTTTGAGACTCAAAAAAACGCCGGAGTCCACAGGCTTCGGCTTTTTTATTGGCAGACTTCGCTTCGCCATTTCCATCGACCCACAGAATTTCAGGATTTCGCTTCAATCATTAGCATTCCACCCAAGATGGTAATTAGTCCTTGACCCGACCCGGCTACGATCCTACCCCAACCGCGTTCTCGGCGATTTCCCCGACTTTTTCTTTCCAGAAATCCAGCTTCCCATGCCCAACTACCACCTCAGCCACCTCGATCAACTCGAAGCCGAAGCCATCTTCATCCTGCGCGAAACGGCGGCCCAATTCGAGAATCCGGCGCTTCTTTTCTCTGGCGGCAAGGATTCGATCGTCATGGCGTGGCTGGCTCGAAAGGCGTTTTGGCCTGCGCGGATGCCGTTCCCACTCGTCCACATCGACACCGGCCACAATTTCGAAGAAACCATGACCTACCGCGACGAGTTCGTGGAACTCATCCGTGCCACCCTCGTCGTCGGCTCGGTGCAAGACTCAATCGATACCGGTCGCGTGATTGAGGAAAAAGGCCCGAACGCCTCTCGCAACAAGCTTCAGACCGTCACCTTGCTCGATACCATCGAGAAAAACCAATACGACGCCTGCCTCGGTGGTGGCCGCCGCGACGAGGAAAAAGCCCGCGCCAAGGAACGTTTCTTCTCCCACCGCGACGACTTCGGCCAGTGGGACCCGAAAAACCAACGCCCCGAGCTGTGGAATCTTTTCAACGGCCGCAAAAATCCCGGCGAGCATTTCCGCGTCTTTCCCCTTTCGAACTTCACCGAGATGGACATCTGGATGTATATTCAGCGCGAAAGTATCCCATTGCCGTCGATCTACTTTGCGCACGAACGCGAGGTCTTCGAGCGCCACGGCTCGCTGCTCGGCGTCACCGAATTTCTCAAGCCGCAAGATCACGAACCCGTCAGACGCCAAGTCGTCCGCTTCCGCACCATCGGCGATGCCACCTGCACCGGCGCGGTCGAGTCCAGCGCGTCGAATCTCGACGAAGTCATCGCCGAGGTCGCCGCCGCCCGCCAAACCGAACGCGGCACCCGCTCCGACGACAAACGCTCCGAAACCGCGATGGAAGACCGGAAAAAGGAAGGATACTTCTAAGAATGCCTCCGATCAAACCAACTCCCACCCAGAAACTTCGGATCGCGTCGATGCTTTATGCGACCGCCCGCAAGGTGAAGTCTGCCGCCTTACGACGTATACACCCAGAGTGGGACCAAGCCCGTTTGACCGAGGAACTGAACCGCCGTTTCTTTCTACTTCATGATTGAATTAATCGACACCTTTATCCGGCCACTCAATGAATATGGTATCCGCTATATCATTACGGGTTCGGTGGCATCGATGGTTTATGGTGAACCAAGACTTACCAACGGTGTGGATGTCGTTCTGGATATCACAAAATTCGATATCCCTAAACTCATCAAAGCGTTTCCTGAAATAGACTATTACCTACCACCCACCGAGGTGATCCAAACCGAGTTACTTCGCGGCAGCCGCGGGCATTTTAAGATCATCAGCCAAGTAAGTATGCTTAAGGCAGATATCTATTTACTCGGCATAGATCCCATCCAGCGCTGGGGTATGGTCGGAGCACGTATTCTCGATATTGATGATAAAACCATTTCTTTCGCACCCCCAGAATATGTGATCATCCGCAAGCTCGAATTCTATCGCGAAGGAAACTCAGAAAAACACCTCCGAGATATTGCCTCAACGCTTTTCGAGTCATCCTCCGGAATCAACCTAGACATACTCACATCTTATCTTGCCCAACTCGGGCTTGAATCCCAATGGCAGGCCGTATTGAAACTCACGGCTGCCTGACTCAACCTCTCTTTAATAGAATTTCAATCTATGGACTTACTTCGTTTCACCACCGCCGGCTCTGTTGATGACGGCAAATCGACCCTCATCGGACGTCTTCTCTATGATTCCAAATCGATCTTCGAGGACCAACTCGAAGCCATGGAGGAATCCTCGCGCCGCCGTGGGGATGAGAATGTGAACCTCGCTTTACTCACCGACGGACTGAAAGCCGAGCGCGAGCAAGGCATCACCATCGATGTCGCCTACCGTTATTTCGCCACGCCGAAACGGAAATTTATCATCGCAGATACACCAGGCCACACTCAATATACCCGTAACATGGTGACGGGTGCTTCCACCGCGAATCTCGCCATCATTCTAATCGATGCGCGCAAAGGGGTCATCGAGCAAACGAAGCGCCATAGTTTCATCGCGAACCTGCTACGAATCCAGCATCTCGTCGTCGCGGTCAACAAAATGGATCTCGTTGATTACTCGGAAGAAGTATATCACAAGATCGTTCAAGACTTCCGCGACTTCGCCTCGCGACTCGATAACATTGTTGAAATCACAGATATACCTATCTCTGCGCTCAATGGCGACAACGTCGTGGACAAGTCGCCACACATGCCGTGGTATCAAGGGCCGACATTTCTCTATCATCTAGAGAACGTTTACGTCGGCGGTGAGGAAAACCACGTGGATGCCCGCTTCCCCGTGCAGTGGGTGATCCGACCAATGAGTGATGAGTGGCATGATTTCCGAGGCTACGCCGGACGCGTCGCCGGTGGCGTTTTCAAACCCGGAGATGAAGTAACGGTGCTCCCCTCGGGTTTCACCACCCGCGTGAAAGCGATCCATAGTCCAGATGGAGACCTGAAGGAAGCCTTCGCGCCACAATCCGTCTGCATCACCCTTGAAGAGGAAATCGATATCTCGCGAGGTGATACGTTGGTAAAAACAAACAACCCACCACGCGTCGAACAGGACATTGATGCAATGATTTGCTGGTTTTCCAACAAACCCATGCCGCCCAAGGCCAAGCTGGTGATTCGTCACACGACTCAAGAGACCAAGGCGATTATCCAAGAGGTGAAATACCACGTAGATATCAATACCCTCCACAAAATCGAAGGGGTCAGCGGCTTCAACATGAATGACATCGGCCGCATTTCACTGCGCACTGCCGTGCCATTGATTCACGATTCCTATCGTCGCAATCGCATCACCGGCTCGTTTATTCTCATCGATCCCGGGACGAATGAAACCGTCGCCGCAGGGATGATCGTTTAAGGTAAATGCTGAAATTTCAGCGAGATCGCTATTTCAAGTCACTCGGCCACCGCCTGCTTCCGCTTCGCCAGCCATCCACGGATGAACTGGGTGAAGACGGCTGCTAGGGCGATGAGAGATATCCCAGAAATCACCGGCATCAACTTACCATCCGCGAGCCCCACACTACTCAGCACCACTCCGGTGCCGTAGATGCCATTGCAAAGAAAAGAAGTGACGAGATACAAGCGGAACGGCGCTCGCAGAAATCCTAAGATATAGTTCTGGAAAAAGAATGGGATTCCTGGAGTGAGCTTCAGCACGAGGATCAACTTTAAATGATCACCCCGAGGGAGTTCGGGGATCTCAATGGCGGACGCCTTTAACATTTTTTCCACCACCCGCCGCCCCGGTCCTGCGGCCAGCCAGTAGGTCCAAGTTAGGTTGAGCACCAGAGCCAAGAGGCAGAGCAGGCAGGCCATCAGTGGTTGCTGCCGCCAGACCACTCCAGCGGTCAGCAACAGGGCCGTGATCGGGATCGGCAGGCCGGGTAGAAACACCAGTGCAAGGAAAAGCGCCCAAGGGTATTTGACCAAATACTCGTTTACTTGGGTCCATCCACTTTTCAGAGCTGCCAGATCGACTCCCATTTTCCAAGCCACCACCCCGGCCACGATCGCCAAGGCAAGCAAACCCGCCAAAGCGATCCGCACCCGGCCATTCTTCAAGAGTTTTCCGAGCATCTGCATTCGGTTCCGAGGCTTCCTGCTGCACACCCGCTTGGCAAGAACGCATCGCCCCCCTCGTTACCACCCACTCTCTCCACCACCCCGCCCTCGTTCGCGTCGATTATTCGCCAAAAAATCTCCGTCACCCACCCTCCTCAAAACGTCTGGAAGCCCCATAACTCCGGGGATTTAACTTTGTTCATTTTTTCTTGAACAATAATACCCCCCCGCCAGACTTCGTCCACAAAGCGTAGGACTGCGACATCGAGCCCCCTGCCCAAAACGGATTTCCTGGCCTCGAAATGCCCGCAACCAAGGGCGGTAGCGTGCCACCACCGCACTCAGACGACTAAAAACACTCTTTTTTCCCGTTCCCGCCTTGGGGTGGGGAAAGTCATTACAGATCAGAAACGGACCTATCGCCCCCCACCCAGCGATTTTCATCCATCCCGCCGATTCTCGACAGTGAAGGCTCCTCAAGCCCACGCCATGATCCAGCACCCACGCCTCTCCCCAGCTCAGTGCGAAAACATCGTCCGTGCACTGGCTCCGTTTAACCCCGCTGTGATCTACCTTTTCGGCTCATTCGGCGGGCCTGCCCAGCACCCCCAGAGTGACATCGATCTCGCCTTCCTTCCTACCACCCCCATCGCTCCATTGGCTTGTTTCCACCTCGCCAGTGAACTCGCCGATAAATTGGAACACTCCGTAGATCTCGTCGATCTCACCCAAGCCAGCACGGTGCTCGCTAAGGAAATTTTCCGCACAGGCACTCCACTTACCATCGATCATCCGGCCATTCACCAGCAATTTGAAATGCTTGCCCTCGCCGACTACGCCCGCCTCAACGAAGAACGCCAAGCCGTCCTCGCCCCATGATCGACGACATCACCTTAAACAAGTCCGCCATCATTCACCGCTGCCTCAAGCGGATCTCGGACGAAATCCAAGGCGATCTCGGACGCCTTCGCAACTTCACCATTCAGGATTCCATCGTTCTCAATCTTCTTCGCGCCTGCGAGGCCTCCATCGATCTCGCAATGCACCACGTCGCCCAGCGCCGCCTCGGCATTCCCCAGAGCAGTCGCGATGCCTTCGATCTGCTGTTTCAAAACTCACTGATTAGCGAAAAATCGACCACCGCCATGAAACACATGGTCGGGTTTCGTAACATCGCAGTCCACAGCTACGAAAAACTTCAGCACTCCATCCTCGAAGCGATTGTCCAACATCATCTCACTGATTTTGAAACATTTCTCAACGAATTGCCCCCTTCGTGAATTACCCCATCCAAAGTCCTGACCATTCTTTTTACCACCCATCGTCCCCTCCGCGCCCCTTCGCGACCTCTGCGTCTTTGCGGTAAATCCCTCCTCCCTCGCCCCACCACCATCGGCGTTACTCCCTCTTCCCGCCCTTCCCACTCACCATGAAACGCGCCCTTATTTCCGGCATCACCGGCCAAGACGGCTCCTACCTCGCAGAATTCCTGCTTGAGAAAGGCTACGTCGTGCATGGCCTACTCCGGCGCTCCAGCCAGTTTAATCGCACCCGCATCGAACACCTTCGGCAAGAGGGGAAACCGCTCGAACTTCA
Source organism: Luteolibacter sp. (assembly GCA_043766715.1). Taxonomy (GTDB): domain Bacteria; phylum Verrucomicrobiota; class Verrucomicrobiia; order Verrucomicrobiales; family Akkermansiaceae; genus Luteolibacter. Next base: position 7,865 of record JAYUHS010000110.1, on the reverse strand, counting down.
CTACGCCGACCTTGGCGATCAAACTACGCTCCGCCGCCTCCTCACCCGCATCCAGCCGGATGAATTTTACCATCTCGCAGGCCAATCCCACGTCGGCCTCAGCTTCGAGATCCCCGAGTCCACCGTCGCCGAGACCGCCATCGCCACGCTCGCCCTCCTCGAAATTTGCCGCGATCTCCCCACCCCACCACGGTTTTTCCACGCCGCCTCTTCTGAAATTTTCGGAGTTCCCGAGGCCTTCCCCCAGACCGAGCAGACTCCCTTCCGGCCAGTAAATCCCTACGGCTGTGCCAAGGCATTTGCGGCGAATCTCTGCCGCGTCTATCGGGAAGCGCACGGGATGCACATCGTCAATGGCATCCTCTACAACCACGAATCCCCCCGCCGCGGCGAAAGTTTCGTCACTCGGAAAATCGCCTCCACCGTCGCTCGCATCCATCACGGCTCCGATGAAGTCCTCGAACTCGGAAACCTCGATTCCGAGCGCGATTGGGGATACGCCCCGGAATTCGTCGCTGGCATGTGGCTGACCCTCCAGCACTCGCTTGCCGACGACTTCGTCTTCGCCACCGGCACCTCCACCACCGTCCGCGAGTTCGCCCGCGCCGCCTTCCTCGAAGCCGGAACCGATCTCAATTTCCACGGCCAAGGCGAAAACGAAACCGCCACCGACGCCGCCACTGGCAAAACCCTCCTCCGCGTCAATCCCAAGTTCTTCCGTCCTGTCGATAGCCACAGCCTCGTCGGCGATCCCTCAAAAGCCCATCACGTCCTCGGTTGGAAACCCACCACCGCCGGCGCCCGTGTCGCCCAACTCCTGACGCGGGCGGAGATAGGAGATGGGAGATAGGAGATGGGAGATAGGAGATGGGAGATAGGAGATGGGAGATGGGAGATAGGAGATAGGAGATTGGAGATTGGAGATTGGAGATTGGAGATTGGAGATTGGAGATTGGAGCAAGAGCCTATTGCCCCGGACCACCTCACAGTTCGTAGCTTAGAAAGAGAAATGCGGACCGTTAATTTGACGAAGATCACTCATCTCCAATCATTAAGATAAGGTCCATCCACACATCCAAAGGATGGAAGTCAGTTCCAGTCGCCATTTTTTTCAACTCTCTAAAAATCCGTGTATTCTGTGCAATCAGTGGTTGAAATCTTAGCTTCATATTACTCTTGAGGCTTAGGACTTCCCCAAAAAATATTCTCTCCCCCTTCGTGTCCCTCCGCGACCTTCGCGCCTCGGCAGTGAGACCACTCTCGCTAATCTCTAATTTCTCCCCGTATTTTCTATCTTCTCCATGCCCACCACCGCCCCTACTCAAACCATCCTCGAAGCCGGCCGCAGTGAGAAAAACTACTGGCGCGACCTCTGGCACTACCGCGAGCTGTTCCAAGTCCTCGCCTGGCGCGATCTCTCCGTCCGCTACAAGCAGACCGTCATCGGCGTCGCTTGGGCAGTCATCCGACCGTTTCTCACGATGGTAGTCTTCACCATCATCTTCGGAAAAGTCGCGAAGCTGCCTGCAGACGGCACCACTCCCTACGGCCTCATGGTGTTTGCCGGGATGCTGCCATGGACCTTTTTCGCCACCGCACTAGCAGAAGCTTCTAATAGCCTCGTTGCGAACTCCAATCTCATCTCCAAGGTCTATTTCCCCCGCTTGATTGTACCGACCGCCACCATCGTCGTCGCCTTTGTAGATTTCCTCATCAGCTTCACCCTGCTTGCTGGCATGATGGTATGGTATCAATTCATGCCAAGTTGGAATATCCTGCTGCTGCCGCTGTTTGTGTTACTCGCCTTCTTGGCCTCGCTCGGTCCCAGTCTTTGGATCACCGCACTAAATGTGAAGTATCGTGACTTTCGATATATCATCCCGTTTCTCGTCCAGTTCGGACTCTATATCTCACCTGTCGGTTTCTCTAGCTCGGTGATCCCGCAGAAATGGCAACTGCTTTACTCATTAAACCCAGTTGTCGGTGTGATCGATGGCTTCCGTTGGTGCCTACTCGGCGGTCAGTCCCCACTCAATCTCCAGACGCTCGGCATGTCACTCGCGGTCACAGTCTTCTTCCTCTGGCTCGGCATCCGCAAATTCCGCAAAATGGAACGCAGCTTTGCCGACTTAATCTGAGCTACCGTTGATCGAAAGGAGTATAACCTTCCAATCGGCCTTCTTTATAACAGCTAAGAAGGAATTCCAACCGCGAATGCACGCGAATGAACACGAATCAGATCGGTGCCCACCACTCCTTGGGGGGATGGAACGTCGAACATTGAACGCTCAACTTCGAACGTCGAAGGAAAGAGAAGTGAAGAGCTGGAGGTGCATTCTTCCCAAGGAGAGGTGATCTCCGAATCGCCTGCCCATGAGAGGCCAATGAAAGGCGATCCTCTCCACCCATTGGCTCCCCATGGGCATGGCGGATCGGAGTCCACCACTCCTTGGACATTGAATGAAAGAGCATCGAATATCGAACTCAACATCTAAACCCTTCCCACCTCCCACTCTTCCCCTTTGCGTATTTTATGACCCTTTGCGGCTAAACCCATCCCTCTTCCGGGTTTCACTATATCCCTGAGGCAACACCAGATACTGGGCACTTGACCTAATTAGTCAGCTCGTCTTCTGTGCGTTCAACGAACTTTCACTCTCATCAATCCATGAAAAGCAACAGAGTCGATACCCCATCCTCGCACGCTGAAGCGATTCGAGACCAAGAGGCCATTCAGAGAGCCTCTGAGAAAATTAACGAAAACCGCTCAACGGCCCGTGCATTTCTCCAACGAGTCGGGATCATCACACCATCCGGTAAGCTTAAAAAGGCTTACCGATAGCAGTCCAAACCCTCATGCCTTGGGATCGATTTGTACTCGGATACCACGGGTGTGATCACTCGATTCTTAACGACGTTCTTACGCAGAAAAAAGATCTCCGGGTGAGTCGGAATCACTACGACTGGCTCGGCAATGGGATTTACTTTTGGGAAGACAGTTACCAGCGTGCCTTACAATGGGCACAGCAGAGTACGCGCATTACACATCCCGCCGTGCTTGGTGCGGTGATCAATTTGGGAAACTGCCTCAACCTCCTCGATGTCGAGCATCTCGAAACGGTGCGGATCGCCTATTGCACGCTCGAACGAACCACAATCCAAGCGGAAACCCAACTGCCAGCCAATCGGGGTAAAACATTTAAAGATAGGAAGTTGGATTGCGCCGTGATCGAAACACTACACGGAATGCGCGAAGTGGAAGGCCTTGAATCTTATCAAACCGTCCGAGGCTTTTTTGTCGAGGGCGAGCCTCTCTACGAGGGAGCGGGCCTCCGCCACCAAGACCATATTCAACTATGCGTGAGGGACACCGGTAACATAGTAGGATTTTTCCTCCCGAGAGTGAGTTGATGAGGATTAAAGGAAAGGAGGATACGCGTCTTGCCTGTCTTCTTCAAAACAGCTAAGAAGGAACTCAAACCGCGAATGCACGCGAATGAACACGAATCAGATCGGTGCCCACCACTCCTTGGGGGGAGTGGAACGTCGAACATTGAACGCTCAACTTCGAACGTCGAAGGAAAGAGAAGTGAAGAGCTGGAGGTGCATTCTTCACAAGGAGAGGTGATCTCCGAATCGCCTGCCCATGAGAAGCCAATGAAAAGCGATTCTCTCCATCCATTGGCTCCCCATGGACATGGCGGATCGGAGTCCACCACTCCTTGGACATCGAATGGAAGAGCAACGCCACTCCTCCTCAAACCGCCCAGCCCTTCTCTTTGCGTTTTTTGCGGCCTTTCGCGGCTAAACCCATCTCCCCTCCGCGACCCTTAGCCGCCTTCGCGTCTTTGCGGTAAAACCCTCTTCGCTGCTCGTCTCCCCATTTAATCCCTCTTTCTATCATCTGCGCAGATCTGCGTCATCTGCGGTTGGAAAACTCTGAATCTCTTCACGCAACCCCAGAGAAAAATCACAACCACAACTGATCCAGATAAAGAAAAGCACTTCGGAAATCGATTATTCAGCATTTTTTCGCCACCGTCCAAATGGAAACTGTCTATATCGAATCAACCATTTTAAGTTACCTCGTTGCCCGTCCGAGTCGGGACATCATCGTTGCGGCACGCTAGGAAATGACTCGTGAATGGTGGGAGCACTCCATGCCCAAATTTGACTGTGTCGTTTCTCAAATTGTCCTCGACGAGATTGCTGCAGGAGATACCGACTACGCACTCAAACGTCTGGAACGTGCTGCATTCCTCGGCGTATTGGCAGTATCCGAGCCATGTTTGGAACTCGCTCGGCTTTATCTCAACAAGGGATACGTTCCCAAAACCGAAATACGCGACGCCCTGCATATTGCGGTGGCGGTCGTTTGGAAAGTCGATTATCTCCTTACTTGGAACTGTAAACACATCGCGAACGCCCATGCGCTGCGCCAACTTCGTAAATTCAGTGAAAATCAAGGCCATGAATTCCCACAAGTCTGCACCCCCGAAGAACTCTGAAGCGACGTCTTTATTTGACGATCCGATTGTAAAAGAAGTCCGCGCGAATCGTCACGCTTTAGCATCTAAGTTCGGCAATGATCTCCAAAAAATCGCGCAAGATCTCATGTCGCGCCAGAGCGAGTTGGGGAAACGGCTGAGGACTTCCTAACATTTAAATTGCCCCCCGTGTGTTGACAGCCTCGCCGAATTAGTTCTGCAGGAAAGGAGGATAGGCGTCTCGCCTGTCTTCTTCATTCGATCTTTGGAAGAACATTCAAAATACGAATGGACATCTGTCTGAGAAAGCACCATCGATCAATCTATCTCAAACAAGATAATCGATCGATGGATCTTTAACCACAGATTGCACCGAGTCCACGGATAAGAGAAGAGATCTTTATGAACTCAACCAAGCGTTCGCGTTCCTTGGCGGTATCCGCGCCTTTGCATTAAATCCCTCCTCTCCCCGATTCGCATCAATCCGCGAAATCTGCGAAATCTGCGGTTGAAAAACTCAGAATCGCCTCACGCACGTCCAAAGAATTCCAACCGCGAATGCACGCGAATGAACTCGAATCAGATCGGAGTCCACCACTCCTTGGGAGTGGAACGTCGAACACTGAACGCTCAACATCGAACGTCGAAGGAAAGAGAAGTGAAGAGCTGGAGGTGCATTTTCCCAAGGAGAGGTGATCTCCGAATCGCCTGCCCATGAGAAGCCCATGAAAAGCGATTCTCTCCACCCATTGGCTCCCCATGTGCATGGCGGATCGGAGTCCACCACTCTTTGAACATTGAACGGAAGAGCAACGCCCCTCCTCCCCAAACCGCCCAACTCTTCCCTTTGCGTTTTTTGCGCCTTTTTACGGCTAAACCCATCTACCCTCTGCTTCCCTTAGCAGCCTTCGCGCCTTTGCGGTAAATCCTCTTCCCATCCCATTCCTCTTTTCCTCCAAATCCAATGGCAGTTGACTCTAAATCCCTTTTCACCGGCGCGGCTATTTTCGCCGCGATCCTTGTCGGCATCATCATGGCGGTCTCCGTCACGACGAACGCTGCGGGCGGTTTGGCGGCGCTCGTCCCGCTGATCGCGGGGATTCTCGGAATCCTTGCGATTGTGAAGCCCAAGGCCGGCCTCTTCGGCCTTGCCGCCCTTGTTATCTGGGTGGATGAATTTAAGCGCCTCGCCGTTTACTTCGGTGGTGCCGATTCCACCACGGTCATTCAAGTGCTTGCCATGCCGTTCGTTGTCCTCGCGGCACTCAATGTCGGCTACTTCCTGAACATCCTCTGGGGCAGGGCGAAGATCGATAAAGTAGGCGTCAGTATCTATGCCTTCGCGACGGTCATCGGAGTAGTAGTGTTTGTGACGGCAGAAGGTGGCGTCGCCGAGCGAGCGCAGCGCGCTGCCAGCCTTGCGGGCTACATGGCATTGATCCCGATCGCTTATGCCTATCTCACCAATTTCGACGATTGGCGGAGATTCTTTGCCTTTCAGGTAATCATGGCACTCCCTGCCGCTGCGTGGGCAATTAAGCAATATCACTTCGGCTTCGATCAAATCGAGTGGACCTACGCCCGGTCTGGACTATCGCTCACCCACTACAGCCAAATGATTCTCGCCGCTGAACCCCGAGTTTTCGGCTTCTTTGGTTCGGCAGCATCCCTCGGTTGCGTAGCAATTTACTGCGCGTTTTCATGGTGGCACGCCGGACGTTATCCACAAAAACGCCTCTTATGGATCATCGCTGCAGTGATTCTCACCGCTGTTCTTGTAGAATCCAACCAACGGACCGCTCTATTTTATCCACTCATCGTAGCGCTTGCCGCATTCACCTTCCGCAGGGGTATTACCACCTTGGCCCTTTATCTCACCGCTTTCGGGATTTTCGTCGTTGGGGTTATTTCTTCAGATTATTTGCTAAATGAGGGAATTGAAGATGTCAACCGGTCGCTTGCCACTGGTAACCGTTGGGGCGATAGAGTGCTGAACGTAAATACATTCTCTGACCGGATCCGCGGTTGGCAGCGGTTGAAACGGGCCGAGTCTTGGTCCTTACTTGGCACGACGACTGCAGGTGCAGCCTCGAGCCAACAAAGTAGTGCTTACAACGAGGACTACAATCATGACGTGATCAACAAAATCTTGATCAGCTACGGAGTCCTCGGCCTACTCGCGGTGATTATTCCAGCAGCTGCCGCACTTTCCATTCTTCACGGCACAGTTTTAAGCAAATACAATCCCGGTGGAAGTCGTGATCCCGCGTTCGCCCTAGCGCTCTCGTTGCCGATGATAGGACTCTCCATGATCGGCGGTGATAACTTCTCGACGAATCCGATCAATCTCCAAATCTGGACCAGCTTCGCGGGAGTCCTCGTGGTCTATAAGATCCTAAAGGAAACTCGTGTCCAACGCCGGATGAATGCCAGTATTTCCGAAAGTCCGCCACTCACGTTTTCCCGCCAACGCATCTGAATCATTACTACCTGTAGATCTACCACCGGCTCTTTCAGTTTTCTATCTTCACCTCCGCGACCCTTGAGAAGAACTCTAACCACAGATTGTACCGAGTTCACAGAGAAGAAAAAGACCTTCAATCCAAATTAACCAAACCTCCGAGTCCCTTGGCAGCCTCCGCGCCTTTACGGAAAAACCTCTTCGCCGCCCGCCTCCGCATTTAATCCCTCTTTTCTATCATCTGCGTAGATCTGCGGTTAAAACCTCTGAATCGCCTCATGCGGGTCCAAAGAATTCCAACCGCGAATGCACGCGAATGAACACGAATTAGATCGGAGTCCACCACTCCTTGGGAGTGGAACGTCGAACATTGAACGCTCAACATCGAACGTCGAAGGAAAGAGAAGTGAAGAGCTGGAGGTGCATTTTTCCCAAGGAGCGGTGATCTCCGAATCGCCTGCCCATGAGAAGCCAATGAGAAGCGATTCTCTCCAGCCATTGGCTCCCCATGGGCATGGCGGATCGGAGTCCACCACTCCTTGGGAGTGGAACGTCGAACATTGAACGCTCAACATCGAACGTCGGAGGAAAGAGAAGTGAAGAGCTGGAGGTGCATCTTCACAAGGAGAGGTGATCTCCGAATCGCCTGCCCATGAGAAGCCAATGAAAAGCGATTCTCTCCATCCATTGGCTCCCCATGGGCATGGCGGATCGGAGTCCACCACTCCTTGGAACATTGAATGGAAGAGCAACGCCCCTCCTCCCCAAACCGCCCAACTCTTCTCTTTGCGTTTTTTTGCGCCCTTTTGCGGCTAAACCCATCTGAGGTGAGCTAGATCTTTGGACCACCCACCTCCATCGTCTATCCTCAATGAATACGAAGCCACGCCAACGCTACACTGCCGAGTTCAAAGCCC
>JAYUHS010000109.1:0-31221 GCA_043766715.1 Luteolibacter sp. | reverse complement strand
CATTCCTCGCCTGATCCGCGGCGAGGTCATCGAAGGGAAGGAGCCCGGCGAAAAGTACACCACGGGCGATTACACCGTGGACGAAAAGCACCGCTCCGTGGCCCTCACTGAAGAGGGGGTCCTCAAAATTGAAAAGCTGCTCGGCTGCGGCAATCTGTACGAGCCCAGCAATATCGAGACCAACCACCACGTCCAGCAGGCTCTCAAAGCCTACGTCCTCTTTCATCGCGATAAGGATTACCTGGTTCAGGATGGCGCTGTCGTCATTGTCGACGAATTCACTGGACGCATTATGCCCGGCCGCCGTTGGAGCGATGGGCTCCACCAGGCCATCGAAGCCAAGGAAGGCGTTAAGATCGAACGCGAGAACCAGACCCTCGCCACCATTACTTTCCAGAATTATTTCCGCATGTTCAAGAAGCTCGCGGGCATGACCGGCACCGCCGAAACAGAAGCCGCCGAATTCCACGATATTTACCGGCTCGACGTGCTGCCGATCCCCACGAACACCTCGAACATCCGGGTGGATGAGAACGACCAAGTCTTCAAGACTCGGCGTGAAAAATTCAATGCCGTCATCGCCCGCATTGAAGAAGCCCACGCCAAGGGCCAGCCAGTTCTGGTCGGCACCGCCTCGGTCGAGTCCTCAGAAACCCTCGCCCGGATGCTCAAGCGAGCAAAAATCCCTCACTCCGTCCTCAACGCGAAGTTCCACGCACAGGAAGCAGAAATCGTCTCCGCCGCCGGCCAACTCGGCGCCGTCACCGTCTCCACGAATATGGCGGGCCGCGGCACCGACATCAAACTCGCGCCGGGAGTTCCCGAAGTCGGCGGACTTTTCGTTATTGGCACCGAGCGCCACCAATCCCGCCGGATCGACCGCCAGCTCCGTGGCCGTTGCTCGCGCCAAGGCGATCCTGGCCGCTCGCAGTTCTTTATTTCCTTCGAGGACGACCTGATGCGGAACTTCGCTGCCGCGGACCGCATGACTCAGATGATGGAACGCTTCGGCATGAAAGAAGGCGAAGCTCTCGAGCATTCGTGGCTGAACCGCTCGGTGGAAACCGCGCAAAAACGCGTCGAACAACGCGACTACACCGGTCGCAAGCGCGTGCTCGACTTCGACGACGTGATGAACATGCAGCGCGAGGTCGTTTACGGCTACCGCAACGAAGTCCTCACCACCGAAGTCCCGCGCGACCTCGTGAATGAGATCATCGACGAAACCATTCCGGCCAAAGTCCACGAGTATCTAGCCGATCGCGACAACAAAGAGCCGGACTACAACGAACTGCTCCACTGGGTCAATGCCACCCTCCCCGTCAGCGTCACTGCCGAGGATTTTCTCAATAGTCAAAACGAGGAAGCGATCTCCGCGATGCTGGTGGACAAGGTCAAGGACGCCTACCAAGTCCGCGTCGGCGATTTACCGATGGAAGTGCTCGACCAAGAAGAACGCCGGATGGTGCTCGTCGCCATCGACAAGCAATGGCAAGCACACCTTTACAACATGGACGCCCTTCGCGAAGGCGTCGGCCTCCGTGCTCAAGGTCAGAAAGATCCACTCATCGAGTATAAAAACGAGGCCTACAATCTCTTCGTCACGCTAATGGACTCGATCAAGCAGGAAGCCCTTCAGAACCTTTTCCGCTCTGCGGCAAATCTCGAGGCCTTCCTCCACCAGCTCCACAACGCGCCCCAACAGCTCCACGGTGGCGAGGCCGCTCTCACCCAAGATAACGTCGCCATTTCCGGCAGCTCTTCGAATCTCGATCCGTCCTCAATTCCTTCTCCGGAGGGAACGACGCTCAAGCTCAACCTCCCACGCCGGAAACCCAGCTTCTCCATCGAGACCACTGGCCGGAACGCCATCTGCCCGTGCGGCTCCGGCAAGAAGTTCAAGCAGTGCTGTGGTAAGGACGAAATCCCAGCCGCCGAAGAGTAATCCGGAAGATTTCCGCTGCCCGATCCCGCCATGCGCCTCGACCGCTTCCTCATCCGCCGCGGGACACACTCTGGCAAGGAAGTCGCAGGTTTGCTAGGAAATGGCCGGGTCATAGTCGATGGTCGAGTGGAAGCCGATGGATTGAGAAAAATCGATCGTTTCACCCGCATCGAGCTGGACGGCGAAGTGCTCCAAGCGCAGGAAGCCATCTATCTCATGCTGCATAAACCCGCAGGGTATCTGAGTGCGACGACTGATCCCCAACACCCGACGGTCATCGAGCTGATCGACCATCCATTACGCCACGAGCTTCATCTCGCAGGGCGGCTGGATCGCGCGAGCACCGGCCTCCTGCTCCTCACCAACGATGGCCGTTGGTCGAAACGAATCACCGAACCACTGGAAGAAATCCCCAAGGTTTACCGAGTGACCACTCGCGAAATCATCTCTCCTGAAACTGCAGCTCTTTTCGCAGCCGGAATCTACTTCGCCTACGAAGACCTCACCACCCGGCCTGCCATTTTAACAATTTTGGGCGATCACGAGGCACTCCTCACGATCCACGAAGGCCGCTACCACCAAGTGAAGCGGATGTTCCACGCCGTGGGAAACCAAGTGCTCAGCCTGCACCGCGAGAGCATCGGCCCACTGATACTTGATGCCGAATTACCCGCAGGAAAATCCCGGAATCTCTCCGCCGCCGAGATTTCATGGTTCCAGTGCGTTTAAAACGCGCCGATCCCCATCGAAAATCCCACCATGCAGTTTTCCAAATGCGTTGCTCTACCACAGAAAATTGCCGCCATGGCCATGGTCTTCTGCGCCATCCCAGCCCACGCGGCAGATCCCCTCGGAAATCCGATTTTCCCCGGTTGGTATGCCGATCCCGAGGCCGTCATCTTCGACCAAACCTGCTGGATTTATCCGACATCCTCCACCGCCTATGCCATTGCAGATTCTCCGTTCGGCCCGTTTACCCGCATCGGGAAATTACTCCAACAGAACCCCGTAATCGCCACTGGAGCCGGTCATCACTCAGTGATCCACCTGCCCAAGCACGATCGCTGGTTTATAATTTACCACCGCCGGCCATTGACGGAAACCGACGCCAATTGACGCGAAATCTGCATCGACGAAATGCGCTTCAACCAACAAGGCCTCATCCAACCTGTAAAAATCACGATCGAAAGCGTGAAAGCATTGAAAATCCAATAACAGGCCCTCTCGAGATTCACTTAGGCAGGCCGCTGGCGATCACGTCCCAGCGATGCTTAAACTCCGGACTGCTCTGTGAAAGCAAGGCCGCAGCGTTCAGGGCACGGTCGCGATTTCCTGCAAGCCAGTCGTAGGAAATCGCGCATTCGTGCCGCCGCAGACGTTCCTTCTCGCTCTTGGGATTTCTCACTCCGATCCGATGCAGGCCGATGAGTGCGTCCGGCGAGAAGTCGCCCCAATTCGCGCTGCGAGTCAGTCCACTCGCAGTGGTGACTGCCACGCCGCCGGTCGGATTGAGGGAAACATTCCTGACGACGTCGCCTGATTTCATCGCGAACTCACCGGCCACCGCACCTTTTTTGAGATCCGCTTCGAGATCCACGAGAAAAATGGCGGAGAACTCACTTACGGAAATTAAGGATGCCCGAGTCGCACCTGCGGGGTCGGACGAGAGTTTTTTGAGTTCTGCGGTGGCCTCGGTGAAGCGGCAATCTTTTGCGAATTCACCGAGCTTCGCCAAGATCGAAACCAAGTCCCAACCGGCGAGTTCTGGCACCTCAGGGGCGGGCTTTTCCTGCTTCGGGATGGCGAGTATCTTGGCGTGCTTTGCGAGATCAAGCTGCCAAGCCCGCACGTTGAAACGAGCACGGCCCCGAGTTTTTAGAGTCGCAAGGATTCCGTTGAGCTCCTTCACCGCCGCGTCACACCCGGCGATGTCTACCGGGAAATCCCGGAAAACTGGACTCGAAAGCGCCACATGATCGGCAAGATAGTCTTTTGCGAGAGTCTGGTAGATCGCAAGCCAAGCCTCGTCAGCAGAAATTTTCACTGCCGTCGCCGCAGTAAAATTCGAGGCGGCCTCACTCATCATCCCCTGCTCCCAGTCCTTCAATCCGGCGATGATCCATGCGGCAACGTGGGCTGCATCGTGACCGGATGCATCCAGCTCCTTCGCAGAAATACTCGGTAGCGACTGCTGCTTCGCCAAGACCCGGATCAAGCCCTCGCCGACGCGGGACCCTTCTGGCACCTGCTTGGCGTGGTCCGATGTCTGGGTGGCGTGTGCCTTCGCTGCGGCAGATTTGCCGCCCAGATAAAGGGTCATGACCGCTTCGACTCCCGCCCAAGTCCGCGTCGGCTCTTGGACCTCAGGATTCTCGCTCAGTTTGATAAATCCCGCAGCGGCAGTCGCGAAATCTCGGGCTTCCACCGCCGCGCGCGCCTCACGATAATTTTTCGCAATGTCCGTCGTCGCAGCAGAAGTGGCTTCAGGGATGATCGGGCCAGCCGACACCACGACCGGCTTGGAAATCTCCTTAGTCGGCTGCTCACGAGTGATCCACCAGATTCCGCTAGATGCCGCCGCCAGTAAAACGATGCCCGCCACGGTGAGGATCGCGATTTCACGCTTCTTTTTTTTCGCCCGGCGTCTCGCTGCGCTTCCCGAGGATTCCGTGGCCCAAGTGGCGCTGGATTTCAGCCGTTTCAGAGCATCTTCCAACTGCGAAATCATCTCGTCATACGACGCAAATCGAGCTTCGGGATCGTAGCCCATCGCCTGCTCGACGATCTTGCAAGTCTCCACCGACAGTTCAGGATCCGCGACGCCCAGCGGGACTACCCGCTTCTTCGCCTCGCGCAGGATTTCCGTCGCCATCGTTTCCTCACCACAGGATGGGAAACCGGCCAGCGCATGATAGAGCGTCGCACCGAAGGCATAAATGTCCGAGCGGAAATCCTCCGGCTGCCCTTCGATCGTCTCCGGCGGCACGTAGTAGGGCGTCGCCCAGACTTCTTCCGCTTGGGCTGTTCCTCCTTGCGTCACCAGTGCAAGGCCGAAGTCCACCAGCTTCGCATGGCCCTCGGCATCCAGTAAGATATTTCCCGGTTTCACGTCGCGGTGGATGAGCCCGGCGGAATGCGCCGCCTTCAGCCCTTGGGCCACCTCGATCGCCAGCGTCAGCATTTCTATTTCAGGGATCTTGCCACGCTCGCGGATTTGGTGTTCGAAATGTCCGCCTGGGACCAGTTCCATCGCGATGTAAAATCGGCCGAAAGCCTTACCTGTCCTCAACACCCGGACCACATGCGGATGGCTAAACGAGGCCGTAATGCGGGCCTCCTCCTCAAATGCGGCGATCCGCTTTTCGTCCGCTGAGAAATCCTCACTCAGGATTTTCAACGCCACCTCACGGTCCAGCGTGCTGTCGTGAGCGACGAAGACCATGCTCATCCCACCCACCGCGTGGCGACGTGCCAGCGTGTAGGGACCGAATTCACGCTTCACCCGGGTATGCTCACCACAAGTCGGACACTCCACGTTAGAAAATGGGGCCAGCTTCTCGACGTTCATCGGGTTCCCGCAAGAGTGACAGTAGGCGATGGATTCGGAACGCTCCGGCATGGCTCGAAGGCTATCGACCCTGTCACCTGATGGAAACTTGAAACTTGCGGCACATTTCCTCCCGGAGAGACTCGCGCCGTGGAAATCGTAGTCGAAAACAGTCCGGGCGAGCGCATCGATGCTTTTCTCGCCGCCCGCCTCACCGACCTGTCGCGCTCACGCATTCAGACGCTCATCCGTGAGCAATTCATCCAGATCAACGGCCACCCCGCCAAGCCGCGCGACGGCGTCAAGCTGGGGGATAAAATCACCGTGGTCCTCCCCGAAGCCGTCCCCCTCCACAACGAGGCGCAAGAAATCCCACTCGAAATTCTGTTCGAGGACGACGACCTCATCGTCCTCAACAAAGCCTCCGGCATGGTCGTCCACCCCGCACCGGGAAATCCGGACGGCACGCTTGTGAATGCCCTACTCCACCACTGCCGGGGTAAGCTCTCCGGCATCGGTGGCGTCGAACGGCCCGGCATCGTCCACCGCCTAGACAAGGACACATCCGGCTGCCTCGTGGTTGCGAAATCCGACGCCGCCCATCAATCACTCGTCACCCAGTTCGCCGAGCGCTGCACCATGGAGAAGCTCTATCTGGCTGTGACCCAAGGCATCCCAAAGCCCGCCAAGGACACGATTTTCACCCACATCGGCCGCCACCCGGTGAACCGCCAGAAAATGGCCGTCATCAATCCGCCCGGTGGGAAAACCGCGATCACCGACTACGAAATCCTCGCCACCGACGCCGCCAGTCTCACCGCCTTAATCCTTTGCCACCTCCACACCGGTCGCACCCACCAGATCCGCGTCCACCTACATCATAAAGCCACACCGCTCGTCGGGGATCCGATTTACGGGAAACCGAGCAAGACCTCCGAGCAGACGGGTCGCCTCATGCTCCATGCCTGGCGGCTCAGTTTTATCCACCCTATCACCCAAAAGCGCCATCGCTTCGAGGCCCCAATTCCACCCGAGTTTCAACCATGGAGCCAGCTCGCCAGCCTTCCACCACCCACACCATGAACGACGACCTTCTCCCAGATCTGCTTGCCGCCGTCGAGCAGCAGTTAGCTTCTCCACAGACACCCTACGTCGCCAAGGCACTCACCCGGCTCACCCAGCTCGGACTCGAAGAAACGGAAGCAAAAACCCAAATCGCCCTCTGCCTCGGCGAGCAAATGGACCAGCTCCTGCGCACTCGCAAGCCCTTCGACGAGAAGGCTTACCGCAGCGGGCTGGACGGTTTGCCATTTCCCGAAGGAGACGACGACGCGGACCCGGAATAAAAAAACCACCTGCTCATTGCCGAGATTTTCACTGGAGATTTCTGATCTTCTTCTGTTCAGCGATCCAACTTCGGTCGTCGTCGCATAGTTTATCCTCCATCGTCCTCGAGCGGGTGCCGTCTGGCTCGATCAAACTGAGCGCCCCCTTCGAATAGGAAATCAACTTGGCGAACACCTTGCGCTGCTTGCGGTCCTGCCACTCACGGTAGCCTTTGCTTTCCAGACCTTTCCGCCAACCACGAGTTGCCTCCGAGGACACGGCTTCCGCATGTTTCATTTGGCCCCACAGGTATTCCGCGCCGCCCCGCTTATAGCCACGGTAGCGACCGACGACTTCGCCATTCGGGCTCACCATCACCATCGAGGGAAAACCCAGCACCTTGTAGCGCTTCTTGATTTCCGCATTGTAACTCATCACCCGGACGCGCCGGTCTTCTGCCGTGCCCAGACTCATATCAGGATCGGTGATATTGACATAGGCATCCACCTTGAGCCGGACGAGCTTCTCCGTGGCCCAGCTCCCGAAGTCATTGGTAGCGAACAGTTCTTGGTAGAGCGCCTTACACATCGGGCTGCTCTCCGAGTCGGTGAACCAAATGAGTAGCGGCTTCCCCTCGCGAGCCGAGCGCTGCTTGGCGATCGTTTCGCTCGCTTCCCACGGACCCCGCTTGGCTTGGGACAAGAGATCGCCCAGTTCAGGAAGGCTGGCATCGGGATTGTCCGGGTCCGTGTAAACGATGTCCTCCTGAGGGGTGAGACTCAGGATCGGCTTGCCCGAGGTGCCCGAGGTGCCCGGGGTGACATTTCCTCCGGGTGTCACCGCGATCCCGGGATCGGTGGACTTCTTGCGCAGTTGGGGCGGGATACCAGAGGGGCCGAACGGACTCGGCTCCACCTTTTTCTGCGCCTTACCGCCCAGTCCCAGCTTGGCGCAGGAACTCAGTGCAACGGCGAAAACCAATACCCATGGCAGCGAATGTCTCATCGGAAAAAAGCAGAACTCATTTTTGTAATCGCACCGGCGTACCGCAGTAAATGCAGCGGAACCACCGGAACAAAAGCAGATGCGCCGCCGTCGGGATGATGTGGCCCAGCCCTCGGATGTGATGCGCCTTGCTGTTTTTCAAACACATCCGCGGGACGAATAATCTCTGCCCACAAATCCGGCAGCTCCCGTTCATCCCCCAGATCAACCAAGCAACGCCCACCACCGGCAAGGCCAAAGGGAACACCAACAACCACTTGGGAACCCACAGAAAAGACAGCGGCATCTGGTCAGAAAGCAGCAGCAGACCCGCCGAAATAATCGCCGCTGGCAGCAGAAATGCTAAAAGTATGGTCACCACGGCACCGAAGCCAAGCGATAGAGGATGGCTGTGCAGCACCCCACGGATGAAGCGTCGGGACTGCGGATTGCGGCCTTGGTTGGTCTCCATCCTCGGCCCACGAATCAGGGCCACCCGATCATCCTTCGGGGTAGTTTCGGAAGTAATTCCACGTGGAGCCGCACCGGCTAGGATGTCGGTGGATTTAATCCGCGACGCGTCGATTTCCATCCGCGTCCCACTGGTCTCCGCGATTCGGACGTTACCGGACTGCCCAGCAGGGCGCGGGTTTTTCGGCGATGCCACCCGTTCCTCCACCCGAATTTCTAAATCACCGGAGTAGCGGTTGAGAAAAATCGCGGGCGGGATGTCGCTCACCGACAAGTGCTGCTCGACGAGAACTTTCGCCGGCAGCGGAATCGCGAATGGAGCATTTGCTAACAGCGCAGCCACTTGCGGGGTGATTTCGTGATTCACCGGCATCGCCATTTGCACATCTGCATCCTTCATCATGCCGGTGAGGGCGCGGGCCGCAGCGATCCACCCCGCCACACTGTCCCGCGCCGGTGCGAAGTCCGTGATCTGGAGCATCGTATTTGCGCGGAGAAGCTCCCTCGCGAGTTCATCCAAGCCGGCCTTCGCAAGTGACTCTGCATCACTAAACCCCGCGGCTTCGAGCAGTTCGAGCGAGGATTGAGAAATGCCAGGAATGCTACTCAGATTCGTCATAGGGTCATCAACGGGACGCCACTCTAAGGAAGGATCTACCCTTGGCAAGCGGTCATGCTAGAGCCGCCAGCATCTCGCCGAGCTGCACCAATTTCGCTTTCCAGTCTTCCATCCGGGCCTTTTCTTGCTCGACCACTTCCGGTGGTGCGCGGTTCACGAAGCTCGCATTACCGAGTTTCCCCGCGCATTTCGTCACCTCTAGCTCTGTGATACAAATTTCCTTGGTCAGACGAGCACGCTCCGCCTCGACATCGATCAGACCTTCCAACGGCAAATAAACCTCGCCGATTCCAGTGACGGCCGCAGGCGTTCCCTTGGGCGGTTCGTAAGTTGGATCAAGCGTGATTTCCTCCGCACCGACCAGCAGCGCGAGCACCTTCACTTCGCCAGCCAGCCACTCAGGAGCGGCTTTGATCACGAACCGCACATCCTTGCGCTGGCCTACTTTATATTCTGCCTTCAAATTCCGCACGCGGGCGGCCGATTCGTAAATCTCGCTAGCGATGGTCTGCGCAGTGGCTATTTCGTTTGCCGGGATCCCCACCAGAAGTGGCTCGGATGGCAGTAATTTCTGCATTAAAAATTCACCATTCGCCACGTAGCCCATCCGCGCAGAAAGCTCCTCCGTCACATGCGGCATGTAGGGGCTGAGCAGTTGTAAATAACGCGCCATCACCGCGTCGAACACTCCCAGCGAGAGCGCCTTCGCCCATGCTTCCGCGCTATCGCGGAGATCGAGCTTCACCGCCTCAAGGAACTTGTCGCAGAACTCATTCCACAAGAATTCATAGAGCCGATGCGCGATCTCCCCGAACCGGTATTCGCCATATAGCCGCTCCAGATCTACCGCGAGCTCGTCGAGCTTGGCCATGACATTTAGGTGATAGGGCCGCGCTGCATCGAGTGATTCTAATGGCTGAAACGGCTCGCCGCCCATCTGGCGGAGGCGACACGCATTGTAGAGCTTGTTCGCGAAATTTCTCCCCTCCTCCAACGCGATTTCGTCGAACCGGATGTCCGTGCCCGTCGGCGCGATCCGCACCAGCCCGAATCGCGTGCCGTCGGCTCCATACTTTTCCATGAGACCGACTGGATCCGGAGAATTCCCCAACGACTTCGACATCTTCCGTCCTTTCAGATCGCGGACGATCGAAGTGAAATAGACATTTTTAAATGGCAACTCCCCGGTGAACTCAAAGCCCGCCATGATCATCCGCGCCACCCAGAAGAAGATGATGTCTGGACCCGTAACGAGATCTTCAGTCGGATAGAATTTCTTCAAGGTCGCCGTGGTTTCGCCCACATTCGCCATCGTCGCAAACGGCCACAGCCATGAGGAAAACCAAGTGTCCATCACATCCTCATCGCGAGTCCAGTTCTCTGCATCTGCCGGTGCCACGAGACCGACGTAGAGGTCTCCAGCGGAGAAATCCGTCATTCCTAACGCCTCAGCATTTTTTAAATCATCGAGCTTATCCTTGCGATACCACACTGGGATCTGGTGGCCCCACCAAAGCTGGCGGCTGATGCACCAGTCTTGAAGATTTTCCATCCAGTGGGCATACGTTTTCGCCCAGCGCTCGGGGCGGAATTTGATGTCGCCAATCGCCACCGCATCCGAGGCTTCCTTGATTTTCGGATACTTGAGGAACCACTGCATCGAGATCCGCGGCTCGATCGGCACGCCGCCGCGCTCGGAGTAGCCGACATTGTTCTCATATTCCTCAATCCGGATGAGCAGGCCCATTTCTTCTAACTTCGCCACCGCTTTCCGCCGCGCGACGAAGCGATCCAGCCCATGGAACTCTGGCAGCTCTGGGCAATGGATGTGCGCGTCCGGCGTCAGCACATCGATGATTTCCAACCCATGCCGCACGCCGATTTCGAAGTCCGCCTTATCATGCGCCGGGGTGATTTTCAACGCACCGGTGCCGAACTCGATGTCCACATGCTCGTCCGCGATGATCGGAATTTCCGCATGAGGAAATGGCCGGTTCACCTTGCGGCCGATGTATTGAGTGAAGCGTGGGTCTTTCGGATTCACTGCCACCGCCACGTCGCCCATCAACGTCTCCGGGCGGGTGGTGGAAATTTCAAGGAACTCACCCGGCGCATCGCTGAGTTCGTATTTCATGAAATACAACTTCGAGCGCTGCGGCGTCGAGATCACCTCTTCGTCAGATAGTGCCGTTAGGGAAACCGGGCACCAGTTCACCATCCGCTTGCCCCGATAAATCAGGCCTTTTTTAAATAATTCAACGAACACATGACTCACCCACTCAGTGTAGGGCGCGTCCATCGTGAACCGCTCACGGCTCCAGTCGCACGAGCAACCGAGCCGCTTGAGCTGGTTGATGATGATGTCCGCATGGGTGTTTTTATAATCCCAAACCCGCTTTAAAAACTCGTCACGCCCGAGATCACGGCGGCTCACGCCCTCTTTCTCACGCAGCTCGCGCTCGACCTTCGCTTGGGTCGCGATGCCGGCGTGATCGGTTCCGGGTAGCCACAACACTTCCTTGCCATTTTGCCGCGCACGGCGGGCGAGAATGTCTTGGAGCGCATTGTTTAAAACATGGCCTAAATGCAAAATGCCGGTGACGTTCGGCGGTGGAATAACGATCGAATACCCGTCCTTCGCGGAAGAAGGATCTGCTTCAAAACATTTTCCGTCGATCCAAGCCGCATACCATTTGGCTTCGACGGCTTGCGGTTCATAGGCTTTCGCTAACTCGGACAACATGAGAGCGGATGGTGGCCAGAGGTGGCGAAGTTTGTCCAGCATCGGAAAACCCGCGGTTTGCGGTGATTAGCGCCAAAATCAGAGTTGCCAGTGACTCCGGCAGTTGGCATTTCCTTGCGCTCTCATGAAACCGACACTCCTTGTTCTCGCCGCTGGAATGGGCAGCCGCTACGGCGGCCTCAAGCAAATCGACCCCATGGGCCCGAATGGCGAGACCGTGCTCGACTACTCGGTTTATGACGCGATCCGTGCGGGCTTCGGTCGAGTGATCTTCATCATTCGCGAGGATTTTGCCGAGGCCTTCAAACAAGGCGTCGGCAGACGTTTCGCCGCCAAGATCCAAGTGGCCTATGCCTTCCAGAAACTCGACGACCTCCCCGACGATTTTAAATTACCCGAAACCCGCGTGAAACCTTGGGGCACCGCCCATGCCGTCCGCGCTGCTCGCCATCTCGTCAAGGGCCCGTTCGCCGTCATCAATGCCGACGACTTCTACGGCAGCGATGCCTACCTCCGCGCGGCAGAATTTCTCGCCTCTCCCCATGCAGAAGCCCAAAAAGCGCACTACGCCATGATCGGCTATCCGCTCGTCAATACCCTCTCCGATCACGGCGATGTCAACCGCGGCATCTGCACCTGCACCGAAGACGGCCTCCTCACCAGTGTCGAAGAATACGTGAAAATCCAACGCGATCCCGACGGCGTCGTGCGCGGCGACGCACTCGACGGCCACCGCAAACATGTTTGTGAAAACTCCCCCGTTTCGATGAACTTCTGGGCATTTACCCCCGGTTTCATGGATCACCTAGAACTGGAATTTTCTCACTTCATCCACCATTTTGGTCACCTCGAGAAATCAGAAAACTACATTCCCACGGTCGTCGATGCCCTCATCCGCGCCGGTAAGGCAGACTGTGCGGTGCTAGAGACCACTAGCCATTGGTTCGGCGTCACCTATCCTGAGGACAAGCAGCACGTCGTCGCATCGATCCGCCAGTTAATCGAAAACCACCAGTATCCAGAAGACTTGTCTCCAGCAGGTTGATCCATGTTCGTTCGTCGATTCTGTTCACAGAGTGCTCGCCGAGCAGCATCAGATCACCCCTTTTCGTAAGTCTCGCAGACTCCAGATCCGCCCGCTCGCCGCTCCCGCCGCTCCTTTCATTCTCCGAGCACCATCCTTGCGTTTCGCCCCAAAACGCTCCCGGGATCGGGCGAATGCCTCGTTCACGAAACTCCGACTGCCGATCACCGCCCCATCCGTGAAATAGCGGATCCGGCAGCGCAGCATTTTCCCCAGTGGGATCTCGCCATCTTTTTCACGTCCACGCTCCGCCTCGTCTTTCGAAATTCCTTTGCGTAAAACCTTGGTGGTCAGTGACCCATCCTGACTCACGCTTTCTGATGATTTTCCGATCGCTCCTGTCATCAGCAGTTGCCGGTATTCCCAAGAAACTCCATTCGCCCATAAATCCGCGTCGGCCGCCACTCCCTGATGTGCCTTCAACGCCCGCACCAAGCCCGCCCGGGCCGTTTTCCCATTACCCTTGGACCCGCCGCCGATCGCCTCGCCGTAACTACTCCACCGGTAGTCCGAGGGGTCCGAGACGATCCCCGCACGCACCGGATTGAGATCGATGTAGGCACAAATCACCCTCGCCGCCGCCCCGTCCTCGACAATCACGCTCTTAAATCGGTCTTCCCACAACCGCCCTGTCCTCGTGTGCGCTCGATTGAACCATTGGGTGAATCGTTGAAGCAGCCCCTTCATGAACTCGCCTAGATCGTGCATCCGGTAACAGAACCGCTGGTGAATCGCCGCCACGGCTTCATTCATCCCAGTTTCTAAGACGTAAATGGCCGACCTCGCATCCACCAACTCCTTCGCCACCCCGTCAACGAACGCCTCCCTATAAATCGCCCCCAAGCGGCTCAGGAGCGTTTCATCCGTAAGCCCACCCTCCGCCATCGGCGGGACTTCCAGAAGGAGATGGAAGTGATTGGACATCAAGCAGTAAGACACCACTCGGCAACCCGTAAATTTCTCTTGCATCCGCATCAGAGTGCGGAATTTTTCCTTTTCCTCCGACCCGAAAGCAAACCGCCGCTCCACGACCCGCGAGACAATGTGGTAGAAAATCGGCTTCTCAACAGACTCCCTCCAACTTGCTAACCACCTGCACTTTCGACTCATCAATACGACCTATCCAAGTCACAAAAAACATCAAGGGAAATATCTTATAAAGGGCCTGTCCTTTTATATGATGTCCCTATAATGTTTGCGTCTCTTTAGTAATACCTGATAAAAGGCCTGTCCCTTTATAAGGCCACTTAAATTGAACAACGCCCAACATGCCCTCCGGAACTCCCAATCGGCTCGATAAAATCACTCCGTTGACTTCATCATCATTTTTCACTTGGAAGTCTCAAATACTCAGGCACCGTTTCCGGGGACGCCGTTTAGCGATATTTTATTGAAGGACTCACTTACACCGCCTCGGTCAGCGTGTGACTTGCTTCCATCGAATTTGACTTTCCGAAAACTCTGCCAGAAATGTCCGCAGCTTGGCATCGGCCTCAGGCTCGCTGACCTCCTTGTCCGAGATCCATGGCACGCTTCCATACCACATGGAGACAGAGACATAAGCCCAACGTTGGTCCATCCCCCGCACCAAGCGGTCTTTCATATCGATAAAAGTTCTCCCGAGGTGGTCATTAGTCACCCGGTCATGGCCGACGAAGAAATAGTAAGTCAGGCAATTATGTTTGGAGTAGGTTTCGCGGCCAGCTGCGTCCTTCGTCGGCTGCGATTGCACGGAAACCAAGCGCTTCGCGGCGAATTGACGACCGTTTGATAACTTGAGCGTGGTGTTGCTAGAAGAAGTAATGTTGTGGCCCTGAGCAGGCATACAGCGCTCTGGGCGGTGGATGGAATTGTTAATATCCGCGCCCGAAAGCACGATCGAGAGATTTAATATATCTGGGATCGGATTCCCCTCGTCGTTGTATTCACCCGGCCTGAGGGCGTAACAGGTGGCTTTAGAAAAGCGCGTATCTTTCGACAATACTCCTAACTCTTCTTGGCTAGCAGGCTGAGGTTGGAACTGCCAACCACGTGTACGTGATGGCAGGTCCATGTTTACCGCAGACTGGGCCACGGCCCCGACTTGCGGCAGGAAATAAATGATGCTCAGTGTCCCGCCGAGGAACAAGGGCAGTAACCAAGGTCTATTTTTCATGACTCTGAGAGATAGGATTTCCTGACTTCCGAGCTCACGACTACCCGCCGGACTTGGCGCTGGTTCGACTTCTTCCATGGCAGTCCGCCCTCAAAAATCGAATGAATGACGAGCAACAGCATCAACGAAAACGGATAGAATAGCAGTAATCCAGACCAGTCATGCCATGTCCCAGCCGCCCATTTCGCATCGCCATACTCAGCAATCACGAAGATCGAGATCACCCGCAGCGCGTTGCCGAGGATGGCCAGAGGAAACGCGGCGAGAAATAACAGCACCCGCTTCCAGAATGCCATTTTCGCAATGTAGGCCCACGCCGCAGAAATCATTAAGAGTGCCATCAGCGAGCGGATCCCACTGCAGCCGGTTGCAATATCAAGCGGCTTCCAATTTCCCTTCACCGGCAAAACCTTGGTCCCCTCCACCACCGTTTCCACCCCCAACAGCCCAGAACCATGATGGGCGAGCGAAGTGGCTAACAACTGCAAATGAGTCGTCGCCTGTTGAAAACTTGGCAACGGGATGGCTAGCCAAAAAAAGAACAACGGGAACATCAGAATCTTCGCCACTTTCCAACCCCACAGAAACATCGCAGACCCCCATAAAATAAATGGCAGCGACCCCATCGCGATCCGCGGTTGGAGCGTTCGATAACCGCCGATATAAAGCAGCACCCCAACGCCCATCCAGAACAGCCCCCAAGAACTTCCATGCGTCACGGCAAGTTTCAGATCCTTGAGCCGATAAATAATCAATCCCGCGATGACCACAGGAAACAGCAGCCCGTGTTCGTAGTCCGTCTCGCCGTTCCACGCACTGTAGATCCATGTGAATGCTGAAGAACCCCGGTCCGATCCATATCTCATCTGAAATCCGTAAAACCAAACCAATATCGCTAACGAGAAAAACAGCGACAACCACCAGACCAGTGGGGGACTTTGCTGCGTGTTGGTGGGTGGCCGCGCACCGCTAACGGCTTCAGGGAGATTCGATGACATCAGGAAAAATGAGGGGCTGGACGATTTACGAGCAAAGTGTTGCCGACCGCCCATCCCCTGTCAACAATCCGTGCGCCACTCCGGCTATCGCTCCTTTTTGTCATGAAAATCATCAGTGGAACCGCCCACCGCACCCTTGCCGAGCGCATCGCGGAGAATCTAGGTCAGCCCCTCGCCGACGTCCATGTCTCCGCCTTCCCCGACGGAGAAACCGAAGTAAAAATTAACGAAAACGTCCGTGGAGAAGATGTCTTCATCATCCAGCCGAGCTGCCCACCGACCAATCATAACCTGATGGAACTGCTCATCATGGTGGACGCCGCCCGCCGTGCCAGTGCCGAGCGGATCACCGCCGTGATGCCATTTTTCGGCTACGCCCGCCAAGACAGGAAAGACCAGCCGCGGGTCCCCATCACCGCCAAACTTGTCGCAAATCTGCTTACCTCCGCCGGCGTTCACCGGGTCCTCACCATGGACCTCCACGCCCCGCAAATCCAAGGCTTCTTCGACATTCCAGTGGATCACCTCTACGCGAAATCCGTGCTCATCGGCTACCTCCGCGAGCGCCACCCAGACACCTCGAATCTTACCGTGGTTTCCCCCGACGTCGGTGGCGTCAAAATGGCCCGGGCCTACGCCGACGCCCTCGGTGCCGAACTCGCCATCGTCGCCAAACACCGCGTCAGCGCCACCCGCGTCGAGGCCATGAACGTCATCGGCGAAGTCGAAGGCCGTGACGTCCTGCTAGTGGACGACATGACCGAGACCGCTGGCACCCTCACCGCCGCCGCAGAAATACTCCATAAAAATGGAGCCAAGCGGATCTACGCTGGAGTTTCCCACGCTATTCTTGGAGAGCTTGCTCACCAGCGCATCCGCGACTCCGCCATTGAGGAGGTGATCACCACCGACTCCGTGCCCCAAGCCGCCGGGCCTAAAGTGCAAGTCGTCGGCATCGCCCCATTGCTTGGCGAGGCCATTCGCCGCATCCACGGCGGACAGTCGATTACCTCGCTTTTCTCAGTCTAAAAAACGGCCCAAGCGTTTGGCGAACAATTTTTTGACAAGTCCCGATCCGCCCGCTACACCCGCTTCCCCGTACTGGGTGCAGTAATCCCCGGCGGACATTATTACAAACGACCTCTCGTCATGGCTAAAAAGACATCACTCAAAGCAGCTCCACGCGCCCGCACCGGTTCCGGCCGGCTCAATCAAATGCGCCGCGAAGGCCTGCTCCCCGCCGTCATCTACGGCAAGGGCACCGAAAACATCAATCTTAAGATCGACGCCAAGACCTTCAACGATGTGCTTAAAAACAGCAGTTCGGAAAATATCATCGTCAACCTCGAGATCGAAGGCCAAGGCACCCGCCTCGCCTTCCTCCAGTCCGTCCAGCACGACCCACTTTCCGGCTCCGTGCTTCATGTGGACTTCCGTTCTATCGATGAAAACACCGAAATCACCGCTCACATCCCTACTCACCTCAACGGTGAATCCGTCGGTGTGAAAGCCGGTGGCCTCGTCGAGCAATACGTCCACGCCATCGAGATCCTCTGCCTTCCGAACGATCTTCCAGAAACCATCGAGGTCGATATCAGCGCTCTTGAAGTCGGTGCTTCACTCCACATCGGCGACATCAAGTTCCCGGCTGGCGTCAGAGCCACCCACGCCGCAGACGTCGTCGTGGCTCACATCGGCAAGCCAGCCGCCGCCGTCTCCGAAGACGCCGCTGCGACTCCTTCCAAGTAAGCTGCGGGGTTTCTGACCCATCTAAATACGCCCGGCCTGCTCACGCGGTCCGGGCGTTTTTGATGAAACCAGTGGAAAGGCCTGTTTCAAATTCCAGTTTTCAGCTTTTACTCGGCCATGCCTTTCTCACTCATCGTCGGCCTTGGAAATCCCGGGCGGCAATATGAAGACACCCGCCACAACGTCGGGTTCATGGTGCTCGACCAGCTCGCCGCCGCCTCTGGGGCCGTTTTCCAATCCGTGCCGAAGTGGCAGAGTCATCTCACCAAACTCCCCGGTTCAGGCACCGTCCTGCTCAAACCACAGACTTTCATGAACTTAAGTGGTCGGGCCATCCAGCAGATCCTCTCGTTTCATAAATGGACGCCGGAGCAAATGCTGGTCATCTACGACGACGTCGCGCTGCCACTCGGCTCGCTCCGTTTCCGCGAGAAAGGCTCTGCTGGCGGACACAACGGCATTAAATCCATCCTTCAACATCTGACCGACGATGCATTCCCCCGCCTCAAGCTCGGCATCGGCAGCAGCCAGCCCGGCGAAATGGTCGGCCACGTCCTCGGGAAATTCGCTCCCGACGAACGCCCGGCGCTGGAAAACATGCTTGCCACCGCGTTGGAAGCCATTCAGCTTGCGCGCTCCCAAGGCATCGCCACTGCGGCGAACCGCTACCACACTCGCAACAATCCACTCCCAGCACCATCCGATGAGCCGCAAATACCAAGGTCTAATCGTCCTTAACACCAAGTCCCTCGAAGGCACCGTTGACGAACTCGTCAGCTCAGTTTCCAAAGAACTCCAAGCCGAAGGCGCAAAGATCGAGAAGGTCGCCCAGCTTGGTCGCCGCGATTTCGCCTACGAATCCCGCCACCTCGCCTCCGGCCACTACGTAAACTACACCTTCGACGGCACACCGGACACCGTTTCCAAGATCCAGAGCCGCCTCAAGCTCAACGGCCACGTCCACCTCCAGCACTACTCACGGATCGCGTGAGTTAATTATGGGCATTTCCTGCCTGTTCTGCATCTCCACACTCACCACCGCGTTATGGCCAATCTCAATAAAGTCATGCTCATGGGGAATCTTACCAAAGACCCCGAAATGCGTCACACACCCAAGGGGCTTGCCGTCACGGACCTCTCGATGGCAGTGAACCGAACATGGAAAGATGAGCAAGGCCAGAAACAAGAAGAAGTCACCTTCTTGGAGGTCACTTTCTATGGTCGCACTGCCGAGCTGGCTCAGCAGTATCTCGTGAAAGGTCGCCCAGTTTACATCGAAGCCCGCCTCCGCTTGGACACTTGGGATGATAAAGACACCGGCAAAAAACGTAGCAAGCTCAAGCTCATCGGCGAGAACATGCAGTTCCTGAATAGTAACACCGGTGGCGGCGGTGGCAGCACGCCGCAAAGCAGCTCACGCCCCGCGCCTCAGCAGCAACGCTCCGGCCCGCCGCAAGGTGCAACCGCTGCCCCTGCGGAAGACTACCAAGAAGACGACGACATCCCGTTCTGAGTTTCTGATTGATCCAGCTATTCTTTAAAAAAGCGGAGCCGCGAGAGCAGCTCCGCTTTTTGTTTTTATCGGCACCATCACGGGTTTTCATTCTCCCAGCCTGACCTGTGTCGGCGCTAAGAACGCGCTTTACCCGGCGAGATTTGCTTCAGCCAGACGAGTCACTCAGTCCGTGGCTTCAGGTGCACCAGAAGGTTACTGCAGCCAAGGTGGGCACAAAAAATCCCTCATAACTCGTCGGTTATGAGGGATGGTGGGTAGAGATGGATTCGAACCAACGTAAGCTTACTCTAGCAGATTTACAGTTTACTAGATAAGCCGTTTTCAATGACTTACGGATGATCGTAGTTGAATGCGTTTGAATCTTGCAATCCCTTGTTGCATATGGGAATATCACCCCCATGGACACGGTCAACGGCGATCAATTAAAATCATCGATAGCGGAGAAAAGTGACAGCGGATTGACAGCGGGAAAATCTAAAGTGGTTCTTTCCAAAGGTGACTCCCGCTATTGGCTCGAATCTGGGCGACTATTCAAAAACCACGGCACAGCGGATTTTTCGTGCAGGTTCTCCACGTTGAACCGACGCGAGCATTTCACGTTAGGCTCTTCTAACAAGAAGGCGTCCGCGTCGAAGGCAGCCGAAATCTTCTCATTCATTCAGTCCAAGGGATGGGAGGCCGCACTGGACCGCTACAAGCCAAAAGCCGAGGTAGAAGCCACTAGCCCGAGCGTGGGGCAATTCGTTGCCACCGCCACGCGGATTTCATCGGCACGCCGGCACAGTCAAGAGGCTTACGCGAAAGCCCTCCGGCTAATCGTTTCCGAGATCAAGGGGATCGCCAGCGAACATAAGAAGGATTTCTACGGCGGCGGGTCTGCTGCATGGCGGCAAAAGGTGGATGCCGTGCGGCTAGACACCATCACGCCAGCCGATGTGGTCGCATGGAAGAATGGCCGCTTGAGAGCAAATGAATCCGACGCGCTCGCAAAGCGCCGTGCGACCGTCACGGTGAATTCGCTGATCCGCAACGCCAAGGCGCTCTTCGGCAAGAAGCTGCTGCCATTCATCGAACAATCTCTCACTCTTTCCCGACCACTGCCTTTCGAGGGTGTTTCTCTGGAGAAGTCCCCTTCCCTCCGCTACGTCTCAAAAATCGACGCATTCGCCATTCTTGCGGCAGCTAGAGACGAGCTGGCAGAGTCCGACCAAGAAGCCTTCAAGGTGATGCTCCTTGCCTTGGTGTGCGGCCTCAGGCGCTCGGAAATCGACAACCTCCTTTGGCGGACTTTCGATTTTCCCAACTCGCAGCTTCACATCGAATCCACTGAATACCATGAACTGAAGAGCGAGGATTCCGCCGGCGTGATCGACCTAGACGCCGATACCCTCGCCCTGTTTCGCGGCTACCGCGGCAAGGACCCAACAGCAGTTTTCGTGATCACCAGCGCCTACCGGCCACGGAACGAAACCAAGGCCCGCTGCTACCGCTGCAATGCGGTTTTCAAGCGCGTGCTTGAATGGTTGCGAGCGAAAGGCGTGCCGCCAGCCAAGCCCCTCCACACCATGCGAAAGGAGATCGGCAGCATCATCGCCAGCGAGCACGGCATTTTTGAATCCAGTCGTTACCTGCGGCATTCCGACATCCGCATCACCTCCGCATTCTACGCTGACAAGCGCAAGACGATCACGCCGAAGACATTCGCCGGCTTGCTAGGAACACCCGTGGTGCAGGCTGATTTCTCGCAAAATAAGCCCACGCCCAAGAATGGAGCCGGAAAGGCCAAAGTATGAGTTCCATACCTTTAACGCTCAATATCAGCGAGCCGTCCCATTGGGAAAAATGGCTGTGGGTAAGCATGTCGTTTTGGATGCAACTTGCCGCTGCAAGTGCTCAACTGGCACAATTTCAACAGTCGCTGACACTCGATGGCCGTTCCAAACCGTCTCCTTTCGCAATCACTTTAGAGGCACGGAAAAAACGAATGTCCACATTGGTTGCGGGAGATCCCGCCCAGCTTGAGAGAAATTGGGACGAAATCCAACGGTTACTCTTTTTGGAATTGAAAGCGGGAAAGAACAATTTCGCCAGAAACCTCGCACCGAAAATGAAAGCCTCGAACGCTACCCGCAGGAAACTACTTGGGGCTTTGGTTGATGGCGATAAGGATACTTTCGACACGACTCTTAACGAGTCCGTCAGCGAAAACCCCGGCTACTATGCCAACGAAGAGGATCGGCATCTTGTCCGATTCTGGGCCTACACCGAGGGCCGGGGATTACCTCCATTCTGCTGTTGGACTGATTCCGCGTTAGGCTCCTATTTCGATGCTCGTCGAGGCGTGAAAGCCAATCTTCCAAACCATCATTTTGAGGATCGTCGGAAAGCTTTGGCCCTCATGAAGCTCCCAGTTTTGATCGTCGATGGCTGGCGGGATGGGCATCCCGTCTTCCATGATCCACCAACGCAGATAGAGGACGTTAGATTAAAAGCAATTTGTTCGAAAATCACGGTCGAGATTTTAGACGAGGCATTTCCTTTTCCTGAAGCGGCGACCTCTCCCGCTTACTCTCTGCTTGATATCGACAAAAGGCTGAAATGCCTCTCGACCGAAGTCCTGAAGTGGTTGCGGGAGATGCCCTGATTTGCAGTCTCCCGGTTTGTACGAAAGATTCCGACCGCCTGAATGGTGACAGGGTATGGGCTAATGATATCAAGTGTGGTGATCGCGAAAGAACGCGCTACCAACTCATGAAAACAATCGAAGCTCCCTATCAAATTACCAGCACCGAGGAACGCTGGGTGAAATCAAAGTCCGCTTGCGAACACTTAGGCATTTCCGTCCCCACCCTTCGGCGTTGGGTGAAGGCTAAAAAGCTCACTCCCAAACGGACACCCACCGGCGAGTTCAGGTTTAGAAAGTCCGAGTTGGACGCTCTCCTTGCCTAACAATACGGCCCGCCCCGGTGCGGTTTCCGAAGCAGGCCGTGTGCAAAGTCTTGGCGGACGGCAGCACGCACACCTACCACGGCAGCAGCAGCGGACAAGTTCTAACCGAACGAACCTTGCCCTATGCCATCAAACAAACGCCGTCGTCTGACACTTAGATCATTCGCCGAGGGAACCGTGGAACGTCCACCGCAGAAGTGGGCAGAAGCGGAGATCCGAAAGACACTTGCCATCCTCGAATCACTCTCAACCGAGAATAGAAAGGAGCGGAATCTAGCCAATGGCCGGTGACTGGATCAAGATGCAGAAGAGCCTGCCTCGCGCTCCGAAGGTCATCCGCATCGCGTCCGCTTTGGGCACGGACAGATTACGGACAGTCGGCGGACTCTTTTCCGCATGGTGCCTTTTCGACGAACAAACCGAAGACGGCATTCTTCGCGGCTACACTCCGGAACTGTTCGACGAGCTTGTCGGATTGCCCGGAATGGCCCGCGCCATGGAGTCTGTCGAGTGGCTGGAGATCGGCCAAGATTTCCTAGCCGTTCCGAGGTTCGACGAGCATAACGGGGCTTCGGCGAAGCGCAGAGCGCAAGACCGCGACCGGAAACAATCCACACGGCAGGCGGATAAATGTCCGGTACCGAAGCGGACAGATTGCGGACTAGAGAAGAATAGAGATAGAGAAGAACTCTCTCCCCCCTTACCCCCCGAGGGGAAAGACGAGGGAGAGAGGGAATTGATTCGGCAGGTGAAATCACTCCGCCCGGAGTGGCAGGGCAGCGAATTCCTAGACTCACAGCAAAAGCCGCACTTCGAAGCCAACCGCCGGCAGTTGGAAGCTTTCGTGGAGGATGATTGGCAGATCCAGCGGGAGTTTTTCAAAGCGAGACCCTCCTACCTAGCCAAGGAGATCCCTGAAAAGCTCTGGGTCTATCTGCAAAGCCCCGAGCGAACTAACGGCATTGCGCGGGACTGGAAGCGGAAGCAGCGCCCCTCGAGTGAACCACTCAGTAAGTCGCCTTCGTTTCCGCCTCGGGCGATTATCCCACGGGAGAAATTCGCGGAGATGGTTGCGGAATGTCCAGCCACAAGCGGGCGCGACACAGGCGGACGGGCAGAGGCAGAAGTAGTCCGCGTAAATTCCTAACAACCGTCTTTCCCCATGAACTCAACAGCCAACGAAACGCCGCCACCGGCCACGGCAGAAACCACCTGTCAGGGTTGTGGCGCGTGCTTTCCCTATGTGCCGATCATTTTCGGCGAGAAGGATCTCGCCTTGTCAGTTGAAAAGTATTGCCCGGATTGCACCGCGAATCAGGAACACGCGGTGGAAGAGCAGTCTCGAGCGCGGGCAATGGCCGAGCGTCTGGACCTTTTCCGTCAGATGGTCCCTCCCGCACTGTGGCCCAAGTCACTGGACCCGGATGGCACTGACATCGACAACCCGGATTTCAACATGCCTCTCTGGCAAGTTGTGAGCCGGTGGCGTCCCACGAAGAGGGGAGACCGCATCGCTTTGATCGGACCAGCCGGGTCGTGCAAGACCCGCTGCCTCGCTCTGCTGGCATACTCGCTGATCATGCGGGGAAATCGGCTCATGTGGACCAGTGGCATGCGCCTTCACAACGAGGCCACTTTCCACCTGCGGAGTAAGGACCGCACCGCCCAAGCAAAGGCCTTAGCCTACCTCGAAGAATGTAGAACAGCCCCGTGGTTGTTAGTGGATGAACTCGGGGCCAATGCCCTCTGGAGTGCGGACATGGAAAGCCAACTATTCAGCGTCCTCGATTATCGCATGACAAACTTCCTGCCCATGGCTTTCACCAGCAACCGGCAGCCGAGCGACCTGCGGAAACTCATCACCAAGGTCGATCCAGAGGCTTTCATCGGACGCCTGATCAATCGCGCCACCATCTTCGACTACACGCCGGACCTTCAGCCGGAAATTCCCCACTTCGCATGAGTCCATCCACACCTCTCGACCCAGCTTTCCCGGTGCAGTCACGCCACTGCGAGAGCTGTCGCAGCACTTACTTCGTTTGTAAGCCGGGTCTCATCCGACCTGACGTCTTCTTAACGGGTGACTATGGAGAAATGGGTAGTTGCATTTCGTGTTTCCGGCATGGGGCAGCACAGCACCCGATCCCCCTAGACTTTTTAGAAATCACCAGAGCCAGCAATTACCAAATTCACCTCTGTCACAGCGCCGCCGCTGGCTGATCCGCCCATATTCCATCCCATTCTCAAATCTAACTATTATCACCATGTCTATTCCTATCAAATACATCAATGCGGGGCCGATGCAGGCACAAGCGTCTGCAAGTGCGGCCATGGCTCCGGGGCAGGCTCTCGAAAAAGTCGGCGATGCCATCGCGCAGACCGGAGTAATGGGACTCAATGTGCTAGAACGCGTCCGGAAGGTGAGAGATACAGGCACCAGCGCCGCCTTCATGGCGAAGGCTGAGGAAGAAGCCGACCGGTTCGCCCTTTCCCTCGCCAAACGTTCGGACACCGACGCATGGCCGCAGGAATGGAAAAACAAGGCCGACAGCCTGAGGAAAGAAGCGAAGGATTTGCCGTTGTCATCGGAAGGGATGGCGTCCCTCAATGCGGATCTCGTCGGATGGCACGGCAAAAAAGCTATCCAATTCGAAACGCAGGCGGTCTCTAAGGAACTGACAATCGGCCACGCAAGGATAACGCAGAATCTCGCCTACAATACCGCTCGCGTGGATAAGGCTAGCTTTGATCGCGACCTCAACCACGCCGTGGAAGCCGGGATTTACAACCCTGCCGAGACCGAGGCCGCACAGAGGAACTTCCAAGCGCAAGAGGCACGTATCGACATCGAACGCATGGTCACTGGCAACCCGAGCGGCTTCGTGGATATGCCAGCGACAGAATTTCTAAAGCATGTCTCAGGTAGCACCATGGAAATGATCGAACCGGCGAGACGAATGGCCGAGAAACTGGACAACCGCAACAAGGCGGAACTCTGGGATAACATCCTGAACAAATCCATTGAGGGCGACATCATCCCCGCCGCCGAATTAAAGAAGCTCGCGGAAGAGGGCACTATTTCCCCGGAACAGCGGGCGAGCTATCTCGCAGCTCACCACCGACCGAGTCCGCCGGTGTTCGACGCCACGCTTTATGAGGACGCCTTCAGTGTGATTTCCCGCTACGATTCCACCCAAGACCCCAGCGGCGCGACACTCGCCCAGCTACGCGGCCAGCTCGGGACACTGCCCCTTCCAAAGGAATCGCTTCAGGAACTTTCCAAGCGTCTCACCGATCGCGCCACTCCACCAAGGCCGGAAGCGAAAAAACGCCATCGCCTCGAAGGGGATTTCCAATCGCGGACGGATCAGCATTTTGAGGATGGGAAGTTCGGGAATTGGTTCAAATGGGACTTACCACGCGACACCACGGGCAATGCCATCCCCGGCAAGGAGCAGACCAAGATCATTCAGGCCAGCGACTGGAGCAAAGCCCTATCGACGAAGCGGCGGTTTCTCGACCAGTGGGACGCCTACCTTGAAAACAGTCCGGAGGGCATCGACCCGGCAGAAGCGGAAAAAACCTATCAGGCGATTTTCGAGAAGGTAGTTCTCGATTCAGACGATGCCCTTCCCACCGGCGGCGGACCGCCACCCGCACCGCGTGCGGTGGAGTTCGACGACATCGACGGCTTGCTCGGTGCACCCGACGAACCGCCTGCCACCTCCCGACTACCCGCGCAATCCTCGACGTTTGGCGGCATCCCGATCTTACCACCTGGACGCTTCTATCATGACGCCAAGCCGACCGTATTCGGCGGAACCAACGATCCCGCAGACAACGGCCTCAGCGCTTTCGGTGGCACGACTGGAGCGGGTGGTAAGGAAGGCGCGGCTATTCCTTACGACGTCTTGAAAGCGACCTTCCCCGGCAAGGACAAGGCATGGTTTGAGAAAAATGTCAGGGTCGCAGTCCGCACCACCGACGGGCGTAAGGTCGTGATGCCGATTGCGGATCTAGGCACCGCCGAAAGGATTTGGGAGAAGAACGGCAGGCCGACTCTTGACTTGACCCCAGGAGCCTTAAAACAGCTCGGAGGCTCAGTGATCTACGACAGCGCGGGGAAAATAACCGGTGTTAGAGGAATTGAAAATCTATCCTTCGCCCTAACCACCGACAACGCCGGCGTGGAAGCCGACCTTTCTCAAATGTCTTGGGGGGAAGCATCCGCCGCTTGGTACAAAGACAAGCGACCCACCGCTCCCGAGCAAATCGCCAGTGGTCTCGCCGCCCTCCGCAGAGCATGGAACACCGCCCAGATGAAAGAACTCGATCCCGGAGAATCGATCACCGATGCCAACCTCAAGACCGCCGCCGAAGCTTCCGACCAATAATTCCCTTCACGATCACGGACCTCATCACACCACCCGCAGACACCTTCGCCCCCGTCTCCAGTGCCACACCTTCGCTTCCCATCCCTACGCCAGCGGCCAGCCCGTTGGAAGTCGCGTTAGGCGATGGCACCAGCGTCCCGGAATCGGAAGCTTGGGGAGCCTATCAGGCACTCAAGACCAACGACGCAAAACTCGACGCCGTGCTTCCCGATGGCTCGACCATGCGGACCAAGGCGAAGGCCTCGCTTACCTCCTATGTGGGAGAAATGGACGCGGCAAAGCGCCCCCGCTTCCCCACGTTTTCCGAACAGGCCAACCGCGCCCGCCGGGCATACCACCGGAACCTGTTCACCAAGCCACTCGCCGAGGTGCTAGACCCGGAGAGCCTAGCTACGCTGGAGAGCCGTGCCAAGACTTCGCTCGATCCCGAGCGCTACCGCTCGCGACAGGTGATCAAGTCCTACCTGGGTGACATCTTCGGCCAGCCGATCCCGTCCGATAGCTACGACCACGCCCGCGACATCTTCGCCCGGAAGAATCTTGGGATGACAGCCGACACTTCCGATAAGGCGGTGTTTGCTCGACTCCAGAAAATCAATTTCGACGAAGTCGCCACCGAGAAGACGATGGCTACTGCGACCGCAGGTCTATTCGTGAACACGCTTGAGGGCATTGCCGGCCGCTCCACCTATTCCGCCGAGCTACTTGGTGGCGATGCAGGAACGCCGCGCCGCACGCCCCAAGCTTCGTCAGTAGATGCCAAAGCAGAATGGCTGAAGCTCGCCCCGACGATTCCCGAAGCACTCCGCCCTCAAGCTGAAGAGCAATTCCTCCGCACCCATCGCGAGGCCCGCCGCCTTGCCGTAAAGATCCGCCCCGCCGTCGATCATTTGGAGGGGCTTTTCGCTTCCAAGGCACGCACGCCCGGCGGGGAAAATCTATTTTCCGACGAGATGGCGCTTGCGTTCGATTCGTTACCCGAGGTTCCCGCAGAGCGGGACGCTGTCCTTGGTAGTCTCGCCCGCCGGTTGAAATCATGGCCGCAGGATCAACGGAGCGTTATGAGCAGGGTATTCGGCGAGGGCATTGCGCGGGGCACATTTCGCGGAGCGCGGGGCGTGTCCGATGCATTCACCACCCTTTCCGCCAGCGCCGCCGCAAACGCCACCAGTGCTCTGGGAATCAACGACGCTCCCGACAAGCCGTCTCTCGCGTTCATGAAGCGCAACGAGGGGATTCGCCAACTCGAAGCCCTGTTCTACGGCGAAGGCGACACCCTGAAGCGGGCGGGAGAATCCTTCATCGGTGGCGGCATCGTCTCCGCTTCGCAATCGCTCTACACCATCCCACTTTCGCTTTCCGGCACCGGGGGAATTATGACCCTTGCCGCTTCGTTTGGTGGTAATCGCTATCAAGAAGCCCGCATGGCACAGCCGGACGCGGACCGAGGCCTTCAATTCAACGCTGCCATGATTTCAGGCGCGGCGGAGTCCCTGATAGAGACGGGTATGAACACCATCGGCTTGAAATATCTCAAGGGCACGATGCCAAGCTTTGCCGGGATTCTCAACCGGGCAAAGATCACGGCACCGTTGGCCCGCGCCGGGCTTGGATTCGCCGAGGGAGTCGCGGGCACCGCCGTTGCCGAGTACCTGGAGGAAGGCGCTCAGGAGGCCATGAACCGCTTCACCCAAGACTTGGCAAGCAACCTCAGTGGGATCGAGCCGCAGACAGACTGGGCAGCCACGCTTGGCGCGTGGACAGGCCGCCAGAAGGATGCGACAGGGAAATGGCGGTGGGAGCTTGGACCGGAGCAACTCGACACCATCGCCGCGGTCTTGCCCTTCGCTTTCGTCGGAGGGGCCGGATCCTCGTTTGCTCACTTCCACTATGGCGACCGTCTCCGCCAGAACAAGGCAGCCATGCGCATGGCCGGTGTGTCCGAGGAACGAATCGACGCTGTAACGTCATCGCTCGACGTGAAGCAGGCAGACGTGGAGATGAAGGCTGCTTTCACGGAAGGCTTGGACCTAAAGAAAGCGGCCGCTCATCGAGAAGCCTTCATTTCGACCATGGGCGAGGTCCAGAAACTCACCGAGGCCGCTGGCTTCCCGATGCTAACCCAGACGGAAAACGACTTCGACGGCAGTGCTTCATTCCTCCTAGCCCTACCCGGCACCGCCAGCCAGACCTTCACCAGCCAAGATGAAGCCTTTGAGGCGTGGCGGGGTTGGGCCAGCGAGCAACAGACTGGCAGCATGGAGACCCTACTTGCCGCGTCCACACAGGACGCCGTCCAGTTCCTCACCGGAGAGGGGCAGCTTGCCGAAAACCAGCGTATCGAGTCGATAAATTCAGACCTCACCCCCGACGAGAACGTCCGCCGTGGTGGAGAGACCAAGGAACAAATGCGGGCCAGACTTGAAATCTTCGCCCTTCAAGAAGGCCTTTCCATGGAGCAAGTGGGAGACCTCGCGAAATCCGGCCGTCTCAACATCATGGCACGATCCTTCGCCGAAGAGAGCACCGCCGGCGTGTTCCGCGCCACCGTGCAACTCTTCCGTGGAGCATCGCCGCTCGACGTGGCCGAGGACGTTTCTGAAAACACCTGGAGGCTCGCCCGCCGGGAAGGATGGATTTCCGACAGCGACCTCGTCGGACACCTCAGCAGCCTGGAGGCAGCAACCGGGCAAGCATACCTTCGCCCCGGCCTCACCGCCGAGACCGCCACCGAGGGGGATTACCTCGAAGGCCTCTCGAAAGTCTCCAAGGAGTATCTGCTAAGAAACATCCAGAGCGAGAGTTTGCCGGAAACCCTCCGCCGTTGGTTGGAAATGATCCTCGCCCTCGCCGCCTACACGCTGGAAAACGCCCGCGTCATCACCCGTTCCAACAATCTGATGGATGCCGGGAAGGCCGGGAAGGTCGATCAAGGTTTCCTCGACATCGTCGCCGACAGTGTCGGTCTAAACGAGGACGCCCGCCTTTCGCGAATCGAGAAGGCATACGAGGAACAGCTCGCCGCCGAGGCCATGGGAGGCTTCCCGGAAATCTCCGACCAGCTCAGCGGGAAGCTACCGCACCCGGAGACCTTGGCGCTTGAAAACGATCCGCTCGCTGGAAACCTCCGCCGGATACATGACAGCATGAAGAAGATCACCCGCCGGAAAACGAAGGCGGGAAGCCAAGTGATCAACAGCCAGACCGCTGACAACTTCTTCCTCCCGCGTGGAACCACCGCTAAGCTCGACCAGATACGCGAGAGCATGAACGAACTCGGGTTTGCCTACAGCACCCCTGCCGAGATGCTGGAATCACTGGAGCTGTCCCTCCTCTACAACAAGCCTCAGTTCGGAACTCGCATGGAGTCCATGGAAGGGGACTGGAGTCAGACCGGGGAATCGTCCTATGCCCTATCGGCCGCCGGGCTTGGATCGTTAGAAGGTGCGATTGCCGCGAAGATCAACGCCGGTCCCAAGGAAAGGGCCGCGCTCTACTCGACCTTGCGCGACCGTCTCGCGGGCGTCCTTCTTCGCTTCGATGATTCCCGCAATGGGATCGGCCCATTCGCCCGCAAGCCCTCGGATGATCCCGCCGTGATTGAACAGCGGCGCATTCGCGAAACCCTCGCGGAGCTCCGAGCCATCTTCTCCGCATTCCCGCCGGAAGTCCGGGGGCGGATCAACATCCCCACCGACGAAATCATTGCCGCTGAAACCGACCGTGCGCGGGTGAATCTCATCAAGCGGGCGATCAACTCCGCAGACGAGGTTCTCGAAACCCACCTGATAGACGAATACACCGAGGCTTTTGATCGCCTGATGGACATGGCCCGCCCTAACGTCTCCGCTTCCAAGCAAGGCAAGGGCAAGCTCACCCCGGAGACGCAGCGGATGATTGCCAAGATCGACGCAGTGATTCACCTCAGCCCGTCACAGTTCGCCGTGGAGTCGATCAAGGCCGACGCCGGGGTTTCCGCCACCCAAGACGCCAGTGATCAAGCCGAGCCTGACACCGAGGACGCCCGCGAGAAAGGCGCAGCACTCATCGACGCCACTACCCAAGCCGCAATCCTCTCGACGTTCGGGGCATTAGCCAACCGCAGCGCCCTCGAAATGGAGCGAGCCTTTGCCCAGCTCGAGGGAATTTACGCCACCGGTCGCTTCCAGCGCCGGACCATGGACGAAGCCCAACAAGCCGACCGCCAAGCGATGAAACGAGAAATCATGACTTCACTCGGATTCCCGAACGGAGTCAGCCAAGCGAAGCATTCGAACCGCACCGACGCCAGCAAGCGCCGAATGCGCGACCTGTTGGAAGGATACCGGCTAGAACACTCCTCATTTCACCAAGTGATGGAGTGGTTCTTCCCTAAATCCGCCACCGCACTGGATTTTATGAACCGCGCCCGCAAGGCGGATCGCGCCGCCGTCCGCCGCAAGATCGACGCCCGCAAGGAGTGGGAGTCATGGGCTTCCTCAGCTTTCGGCATCACCGGCATGCGCCCCCGTGCGAAAATCATTCGCATCATCGCGGAGCTTTCTCTGCGGAAGGACAGCGGCCTTGTGATCCGTGAGGGAGTCGCCACCACCACCGAGAAGCTCACGCCAGAGCAGGCCCGCGCCATCCTCGAACCGGGCAGCTGAGGTGAGCTAGATCTTTGGACCACCCACCTCCATCGTCTATCCTCAATGAATACGAAGCCACGCCAACGCTACACTGCCGAGTTCAAAGCCCAAGC
>JAYUHS010000108.1:0-31408 GCA_043766715.1 Luteolibacter sp. | reverse complement strand
TGCAGTTTATTCTCCAAAACCGCTTTGGGAGGCAGCTCGGTCCAATACTCCGCCACCATGATGTTGTCTTTTTGCAGGTTCATCAGCTCGACCTGTTCAGCGCCGGCTTGGGCGCAGAGAATCAGGCCAATCGGCGCCGCTTCATCCGGCTGCCGTTCATATTGATCCAGCCAGTTGAGATAGAGCTCCATCTGCCCTTTGTGCGCCGCTTTGAAGCGGTCGATCTTAAGCTCAACGGCGACTAACCGCTTGAGGCGGCGATGGTAAAACAGCAGATCGAGGTAGAAATCCTCGCCATCGATGATCATCCGCTTCTGCCGCTCCACAAAGGCGAATCCCTTGCCGAGTTCGAGGATAAACTGCTCCAGCTCCCGGATCAGCGCCTGCTCCAGATCATTCTCCAGATAGCCGTCCGGCAGGCCGAGGAACTCGAAGAAATACGGGTCTTTGAACGCTCCCGCCAGCTCAGGTGCCGCCGCAAGTTCCAGTTTACTATCAGCAATCTCTGCCCGCTCGAAGGCCTTGCGCTCGATCTGTCGGGTCAACTCGCGTTTGCTCCACAGGTGTTCGATGGATTGGCGGGCGTAAAACAATCGTGCCTCTAGCGTTTTAAGCGGAATGAGGATCAAAAAGTGCGACCAACTCAATTGTCGCGCCACTGGTGCGACAATTGATGAATCGTGGAAAATCTCCGCAAATTTCATCATACGCCTCAGGTTTTTGGCTTCAAAACCTTTGCCGAACTGTTCGACAAGTCGTTGAGCTACCAAAGCAATCACCTGTTCGCCGTAAGCGGCACGCTCGCCCTGCAACACCTCTGCATTGATGCGTTTGCCGACGTGCCGGTAAGTTAGCGTGAGGGCACTGTTGACGGCGGCCACCGCCTGCGATTTCCCGCTGCGGATGATCTGCCGCAAATCCGACAGCAGCGCGTTGCCTTGTTGAGGTGGATCATTCAGGGGTGTTAGTTCTTCGTTCATTATGAGCGATTGCGTATGTCTATCCGCTTTTCCGGGCGCGTTTCAGTTGTCACACCAGCGGCACGCCAGTTGAGGTGAGTCCGCTGCACATCGCAGGTGCCTTCAAATTGAACCACCGAGGATTCCTCGGTGGTTGCTTAACGGCTTAGTTCGGCATCCTAGCAGATGTTTTTCAGGTGTAGCCCCACGTTGTCCACGCTGACGTCAAAAAGCTCCGCCACCAAAGTGACTTGGCACGGGGTGAGGGTGAACGGTGGGTGGTAGGGCGTGGACATGATG
The DNA here is from genome assembly GCA_043766715.1 of Luteolibacter sp. Classification (GTDB taxonomy): domain Bacteria; phylum Verrucomicrobiota; class Verrucomicrobiia; order Verrucomicrobiales; family Akkermansiaceae; genus Luteolibacter. The sequence continues at coordinate 30,149 of JAYUHS010000108.1, read as the reverse complement.
TGAGTTAGATCCGACTGATGAAGGTGACTTCTCCCATCTTTGATGATTCGTAAGTCTCAGGTACGGCAACTTTACGCGCCTCCAGCATGACGGCAATATGGGGGATTTTTGGATGCTTCCGCTGACGGGAGGCAATGATTGCTTTCAGTTGCTTCGGGGAATCCCAGCGGGTGTCGCGTAATAACAAATCAAATGTTTCCGGCGCACCTTCTTCATAGCATTCGATACCTTCCAGCCATTCCGGACATTCTGGAAACTCAACGCCGGAACTTTCAAACTCGTCCTGGAAGTAGCGCGAACCACTGCCCCATCGGTTGGAAACATCCATCAATGTCACGCATTCCTTCCCGACAAGTCTGACCAATCCCTCAATCAACGCCCGATCCGCATTCCCGACATAATGCGCGGTCCGAATCCCCCGATCCCTCACGTATGCAAGAATGGCGGAAACAACATCAGCGGGGAGATCGGGGATGGAGGGTTTGGACATGGTTAGATGCGTTCGATGATTTCAATCTCTTGTTCAGAGCAGAATTTGCGAAGATCTTCAGGGATAGTGACTTCGTAATCGGCGAATGAGCGTGGAACTTCGATGCCTTCTTTGCGCTTCACCGTCACTCCTTCGAGGAGCTTGTGGCTCGGTGCCTTTCCAAGATCGTTAGGATGTTTGAAGACGATTAATTTACGCGGTGCCATGGATCCAGCAGGACGCGCAGCGGACTGGTCGAATTGGAATGCATTTTCCAGAGCGGTGAAGAGCAGCTCAAGATCGCTTCCGTCTTCTGCATTTGGATGCCCCGTGTTTGGTCCTTCCGAGAAGCCCGTTTGCCTAGCAAGGAAGGGATTCACGAAGCCTTGGCATTTGTAAAGTCCGTAGGGGATAGTGTATTTCCGGCCCATTTCGCCTTCTTCCTTATCCACATCGGTAAGACGGGTAATCGTATGCTCGGCGGTCACAATGCGATCAATCGAGCGGGAGAAGGAGATTTGTATTGGGCCGCGGATCTGTCCCGCGTTTGGCCCAGTGGAAAGAACTCCTCCGAAAGTCCTGATGTCAAAATAAGTTCCGCACATCCACTGTTGCAGCGTGCGGATATCAGATTGAGGTCGTTTCTTTGTCTTTTCGCCATCCCACTTCCCGTCGGGTTTAGCATATTGATCGATGTTTGTGGCAACACAAGCTTGGGCAATCAACGGATTGAGCGGACGTTTTTCCTGCACGAAAATCTGGTGGGTTGGCTCATGCCGAGTCGTTTGAACGAAGTTTCGGATTTTCCGCTTAATGCACACATCAGTCACCAAGCCTTGGCTGGTTTCCGGATCAAGTCGGGGAAGGTTTCCTGCGTCAGGGTCGCCGTTGGGGTTAGCGTCGATACAGTCGAAGAGGTAGAGGAAGTCGTAGCGATGGTTCATGATTATATGTTGTTGGGATTGTGTGTTCAGTTTTCGGGTGAGGGCTCAGTAGTTTCTTTCTTGGTATAGAAATCTTGGCGTTGATGGTAGTAGCCGATGGCGAACAAGCCTTGGGCTTCGAGATTGAGGTGAGCCGGGTAGCCGTCGAGTGGGCCGTGGATGGCTTGGATGAGTTTTTCTCGGTTGGTTTTGATGCCGCCGTCGAGTTTGGTGAGATGGTGCTGATAGGTCCTGAGAATGCGAGGAAAGACGCTCCCAGGGGTAGCGGAGGCGCTTGAGTAAAAACGCTCGCGGATCCCCGCATTGATTTTACCAAGGGCATCTTCTTGGGTTTTCTCCAAAGCCGCGAATAGGCGGCCAAGAAGGTAAGCTGGTTCGGTTCGTTCGGTGTTTAGGCTCATGTCGATGGTTTGGTTGAAATTGCGTATTAGGATGGCTTTGAGAATGGAGGCTTTTAGATAGGTGACTCGTTCGACGACCTTACCGTTTCGATCTTTTTCAACCACCCGGAGGCGGTTCAGCACGCCTTGAAAAAGTGTCATCGGGTAAGCCCCCCCGTAGAGAATGGCTTGCATAAGTTGTCCTCCAAGTAGCGGGGAGATTGCTTTGCGTTCACGCGCTGACTGGTCGAGGAGCCGCTGGGCAGATGGGAATTCGGGTTCGTAGTAGGGATGAGGATCTCGGCTTCGTCCTAACGATAGATTTTGATAGTGATCTCGCAGGCGATTAACCATGTTTCCTATAGTGGAAATGTGCCAGAAGCGAACAACAAGCCGAGTGACGTTGCCCGATAAACCTAGGATGTAGAACTTTGTGCGCGGGTCGTCTTGGATTTCTCCAAGAGAGGCTCCGCCTCCCCTGCGCAAGATCTTGAGAAGCCCGTCGAGTTTTTTCTGCAGGTTCTGATCCCCCGCAGTTTGGGGAGCGAGTGTCTCTTCTACCTGACCGGCTAGAACGCTGGCGAACAGAGATTCTGTGATTGTACGCTTCTCAGTCCAAAAGATGGTGGTTGTGTCACCGATTGTCACTCGATGTCGGTGAGACTGTGGCCCGGAGAGGAGCGCATTAAGGGCATTACAGTAGGCGAAAACAGCATCTTCAGAAACTGGAGAGTTGAAGGACTGGTCTTTGGCATAGGACTCGAAGGGATTAAGGTTGAAGGACGCTAACTTTGCTCCTCCCGGAGCAGCGCCGTTGCCCCCCTTAATGGCGGGATCGTGAATGCGGGCTAGAGGACGCTGCTCACCGGTGACGAGGCAGAATCCAAGCGGGGAGGTGGACTCGGAGCCATTGTCTTTCTGAAGCCAAGCTTTCACCTCAGTTCGCTCGTGGACGTCCTTGTGATCCGGGAGGATACGGAAGACTCCGAAGCCAGTAGCAGCAAAATTGTCGAGCTTGTCTTTCCAGTTGGCAGCGAAGTCGGGAGTCCACTGAGTTTCGTAAAAGTTTCGGAGAGGAGCGATTGAAGGGATTACGGATGCAAGATGGACGTAATGCTTTTTGGTGACTGCGAAGGTTTCGAGCGCTCGAGCGGCTTCTTTTTCTGACTTATTCGGATCCTTATCGGGCTTCTTATATCCAAGGAGGTAGGCGGTGTTGTCCCAAAAATCACAAGGGGTTATTCCTTTGCCAGGCGGTTTGCCCTCACCCGGAACAAGAGTTTGACGTGGCACTTGTTTGGTTGTGGTTCTACCGGATTTCGCCGTTTCGGTTATGGTCTCTCTGGCGTCTTGAATATCATGCAGCGTCCCGTCGGGGTTCAGAACAATTCGGAATGTGATATTCTGGACTGAGTAACCGTGAGTGGGGAGTCCATACTCCGGTTCATTTTTCAGACGATGAAAAAGGTCGTTGAGCGATTGGAGGATCATGGCGAATCAGGCGGTAGCTTGGTGGAAGGGAGGAACAGTGATGACGCCGTCGCGCATTTCGGCACGGAAGAAGCGTGGTGTGGTGTCCCTGACTTTTTTTGTCCGGGGATCCTGGTCGAACTCGATATCGTGGAGCATGAAACCGAGATCACGATTTTGATCGGAGGTGGGAAGATCGCATGGAGGGACTGAGTCGCCGGGTTCGAGGAGGGTGAAATGGGCCGGAAACTCGCGGGTGCCTAAGTAGGGATGATGGAAATATTGACCGCGTCGTGCCCGGCGGTTGAAGATGTCCAGGTGCTTCCCTTCTTTTTCCGATAAGTCGAGAAGGTCGAATTTGGCTTCGATTATATAACCAACGTCGCGGAGGATGAGCGAGGATCGTTGCTGCCGTTCATCCTCAATGAGGATGCAGAGATTGGGGGGCTCTTCTCCGGCCATCATACGAGCGCTAGGTGACGTCATTTTCTTGCCGACTTCATTGCGGCGGATACTGGTGAAGCGGATAGGCTTGAGGACGTGGATCTTATCGATGACCCAGCGGATTTGAGGTTTCCAGTAGATGGCCTCGAGGACTCCGCGCGCAGCGGATGGAGTGATCACGTCGTAGGAGACGCGTTCGGCTTTCATTTCGGGGCGGGTGAAGCAGGCGAAATCGCCCCAGACGTGGAGTTTGATGCCGTAGGACATAAGGTCAGAGGATTGATTGATTTGGAGTTAGAGTCAGGTCGGGTTCAGGATGGAGTCCGAAGGTATCCGAGTAGTGAGCCGTACTGTTGAGGAGGAAGAAGCGGTCGTCGTGAAGAGAGATAACAATGCCGGCTTGAAGAAGGCGAGCGTGCTGGGCCTTGGGGATGGCGACGGTGAAACGCTGGAGTTTGCGGGCGAGTTGCCGGATTTCCGTGGGGTCGAATGTTTGGCGGAGTTGCTCGCAGAGGGCGCGACCTTTTTCACCGTGGGGGATGAGAACCGCTTCGGTGTAATCGTCGATGAGGCAGAAGTCTTCGGCGCACTGCTTGAATGAGAAACACATGAGATCGGACGGCTCGGATAGGTGGCGAGGGTAGCAGTCTGAAATATGCTTTTGATCGGTGGAATTTCGATTGTCCCAATAATGGCGTCGGAAGTAATCGTGAATGGCTTCAAGGCCCAGAATATCAGGCGGATTGGAGGCTAGAACCTGAGACGCGGAGTTGGTGCAAGTTTGAATAAACGGCGGGGCTTTGACTTTATCGGGCTCGAAGAGAAAGAGCTGCCCAGCAGGTTGACCAGAGGTAGCAGTGAGAAGACCTTCACGGTCGCAGCGGCCCGCTGCTTGGGCGACCGAATCGAGTCCAGCTAGAGCGCGAAAGACGACTGGGAAATCGATATCAACCCCGGCTTCGATGAGTTGCGTGGAGATCAGCCGGGCGGGCAGTTTGTTCGTCAGGCGGTCCTTAATAAACGCAAGCATTTCGCTGCGGTGCTCAGGGCACATGAGTGCAGATAGGTGAACACTCGATTTGTCTTTGGGAAGCCGTTCGAAGAGTTCACGGGCATGACGGCGAGTATTCACGATACAGAGTGCCTGTCCGTGTTCTAGAACGCGTTGGATAAGGGTTTCGTCGGAGGTTTTTCTAGGAAGACGGACAGCCCGGACACGACGAAGACTTTCGTATAGCCGATCAGGTTCGGGAATGATTTCGCGTGGCGAAGCAAGTCCGATCGGGAAATCTTCGTGACGGGAAATTGCGGGCTGAGTGGCGGTGCAAAGAACCACCGAGGAACCGTAATGATTGACGAGTTCTTCCAGTGAACGGAGGCAGGGATCAAGGAAGTCGAGAGGAAGGGTTTGCGCTTCATCGAGAATAATGACCGAGCGGGCAAGACGGTGAAGTTTTCGGCAGCGCGATGATCGGTTGGCGTGAAGGGATTCAAAAAATTGGACGTTGGTTGTGACAATGATCGAAGCATCCCAATTCTCCGAAGCGAGCCGGGAGGTTACGGTAGAATGGGCCGAGTCAGGGTCCAGATTCGAGTGATGCTCAACGACCACATTTGGGCCAAGATTTGCAAAAGCTTCGCGGAACCGAGAGGCGTTCTGCTCGATGATCGAAGTGAAAGGGATGACGTAAATGACCCGACGCAGACCGTGGAGGCGGGCGTGTTTCACCGCAAAGGCGAGAGATGAAAACGTTTTTCCTCCTCCAGTCGGAACAGTCAGAGAGAAGAGGCCGGGTGATTTTTCGGCAGCTATTCGGCAATGGTCGAGAATTTCAGCGCGGAGTCGGTTGACCGGTGTTGATGGTGCCTTGGAAGCGAGATCTTGAAGATGGGAGTCGAGTGCTTCTTCAAGCTCGGCTGGCAAGGAATTGTATGCGGGGCGGGAATCCTTCTGCCAGGAATTCATAAACGCTTCCGTGGCAAGAAAGTCTGCATCAACCAGTGTAGAAAAGAGAGCGCGTATCAAGAATCCGAGTGAACGGCCGGAGCTAAGCGCAAAGGGAATGGCTGGGAAAGGCTGAGGAATTTTAAGGATTTCCGCCGGAACAGATGACAAGTAATTTGGGATCGCCTTCTTGAGTCGCTTGTCAAGGTTGCTATCCGATTCGTCGATTCCGTTTGCTAGGCCCGCATGATGGCCCGCGATCAGATAGGAGAATAGTGGACCAAATAGCTTGATGTGTTCTTTGGCGTATTGCGCCCCCGCTGTGGAGTGATCGACTTTTCCTGAAACGTCGTCGATGTGAGGATCGACTTTGGATTTCAGGTAGTTTTGCCAGATTGGTGCAAATTTCCCGAGATCATGCCAAAGTCCGGCGAGATAGCCCCATGCGTGGGCGGATTTGGATTCTTCCGAATCCTTGGTGAACATTTCCGAGGCGAATTTGGCGGCCCAGAAGGCGACTTTGTTGAGGTGACCGTGGGTGGGGCTCAGGTCTCTGCACTTCTCGCAGGTCTCACGTTGGCAATCTTCTTCGCTATCACCAAATGGCGTAAAAAGAGGTTCCCAGTGCTTTTCCGCATCTTTGGAATTAGGGAAATCCGGGTGAGTGTGGGCGTAGAAGTTCATGGGAAAGTAATCTCAGAGGGCGTGGTCGCGGAGGTTGCCGTCGGCATCGGGATGGGTGTCGCGCCATTGTTTGGCGGTTTGGCCGAAGAGGGCGACGTTGAGTAAATCGGCTTCGTTGGCATAGACGAGCGCGGACTGGGCCTTGGTGATGGAGGGGGGAATGAGCGTCTCCTTGATGGCGTCGGTGTGGATGCGGTAGTTGATCTTGGCGAGGGTGCGCTGGAGGTTCCAGTCGAGCTTGAGACGGTCGTTTTCGTCGTCCTTGAGGCGCTGGAATTCCTTGATGAGGTAGAGTCTAAATTCGACCGAGACCCAAGAGGCGAATTCGAAGGCGATATCTTTTTGGGCGAAGGTGCCGCCGTAGCGGCCCGCGCTCGAGGTGATTCCTACGGCTCCAGTTTTTTCGAGCCATTGTTTTGGGGTAAGAACGAAGCTGTTCAAACCGGTCTGCATTCTAATCCCGTCGAATTCGACGGGATTAAAACTTGGGTTGTTAAGCCGCTCCCAGACGCCGAGGAACTCGACTGTGCTGCGGCTGCGCAGCCAATTGCGAATTACATCGTCCGGGTGATCGGGATTTTTCAGTTTTGCAATGTCGGTCAGGCAAAGGAAATCCTGCTGATCGTGAGAGAGAATCCCGATGGATGTTCCCTGAACTTCGATAGTGGCGCGTTTGGGTTTGCTCATGTTGTGGGTGTGGCGATTTACCGGGCATCCGGTGGGATGATAGAAATCACGGTCGGGTTTAAATGACTTACCGACTCATGGTCACCCCAGCGCGGGGTGGGCCGCGCTGGGTGAATTTCAATTACGCGGTGGGGGTATCGGGTTTCAACTCCGTGGAAGCGGAGGTGCCTTGATCGCGGATGGTGCGGGAGGCGGTCCAGGCGTTGGCGAAGGCGGCGCCGGGCTCGGTACGGCGGAAGCGGAGGACGAGGCGGTCCATCTTTTTGAGGAGGCGGGCGACTTCCGCAAACTTGGGACGGAGGGTGACGGTGAGGGCGTGGCGACGGGAAATGGCGGCGGCGGGATTGGCGACGATTTTCTCGAAATCGGCGGTTTCCTTGGCGAGCAGGGTGGCATCGGCGGGGGTGAGGTCGTATCCGGCGAGTGCGGTGGGGGACTCGGCGAGGGCGGCGGTGAGTTTCTGGTGGAGGAGCTTGGCCTTGGCGATGAGTTCGGTATCCCGCAGGCGCTGCCAAGCACTGAGCGAGAGGTCCACTTGGGCGGCATCGCCCTCGTGGCCGTTTTCCTCATACCAGTCGGCGAGGGTCTGGCCGAGTTCGTGGGCGAGGGTTTCGAGTTCCTGTTCCTCGCGTTCTTTGGTCTCGGCGTAGCCGGTGGTGGCGGTCTGCTGGCCGGAGATCAGGTTGGTGAGGCCTGCGACGAGGGGCCGGAGTTCGGCGGCGCGGGCGGTGAATGGCAGGGGTTTCTGGTCGTTCCAAGCGGCTTGATACTGAGGGGTATCGAGGAGCGTGAGGACGGTGAGGTGCATGTTCTGGCGGTTGGCGTATTCGTTTTGCATGGTGGTTTTGGGAGAGAGAGCAGGGAGTGAGGAGGGGGGCGGGGAGAAAGAACGAGTGGCGATTGCGAAGAGTTAAGTGGTCGATGTTTGGGGTTAAGTGGCGGTTGCGAAGGGCGAAGGGGTCGTTGCGAAGGCCGAAGTGGTCGTTGCGAGGTGCGAAGTGGGGGTTGCGGCGGGCGAAGTGGCGATTACGGGAGGCGAAGCAGCGATTGCTAGGGCCGAAGGGTTGGATGGGGAGGCCGAAGGGGTGGTTGAGAAGGCCTGAATGAACACTGGGGGGCTGGGGGAGAAAGGAAGTTTTAGTAAAAGTTAGTTATAGTTAGGATGTTCAGATGGGGTGTTGTCAAACTTCAAGATCGGATTTTTTGGAGGTAAGTCCGTGAGGGTAACGCTGGGTGGCGGGGGTGATGGCGTCTTGTCCGGCACCGAGGAACAGGAACTTCCATTGGTGTTTCTGGGTTTGGTGGGCGATGTCGGCGGCGAGTTGTTTCCGGGTGAAACGTTGGGAGGAGTTTTCCTGACCATCGGTGAGGATGGCGATGATGACTTGGTCGGGACGATGGGCTTCTGGGAGGGTGGCGAAGCGCTGGCCGAGGACTTCCATGGTATCGCCGATGGCGTCGAGGAGTGAGCAGGAGCTGGCGGGAACGTAGGTTTTCGGGGTGAGGGGGAGGGCCTCGCAAATGGGGATGGAGTGGTAGTGGGTCTCGATCCAGTCGCCGAACAGGACGAGGGTGAGGCGGGTGTGGCCGGGGGCGGCTTGGTGGTGGAGGAGGAATTCGTTGAAGCGGTGAATGGCGGCTTGGCGGACGGTTTCCATGGAGCTGGAGCGGTCGAGGATGAAGGCGATTTCAGTGAGCATGGGGAGGAGAGATGGTTTGGAATGGTTAATAATTTAGGCTGGTGAAGGCTCTTGAGGTAAGTAGTGTCTGTGGAGTCACTCGTTTTTATGGTCGGGTTTTCATGTGTCTAAAAAAACGATATGTCCAGAAAAACGATGATCTTAAAATCGGACAATTTTGCGATCGATGGGAAATACGAGCACTAAAGACCAGTGGGCAGGCCGGGAGCGGCTGGCATTCATCGAGCGGGTGGCTTGGTGGCGGGGGGTGGTGAATCGGGGGGATTTGCGAGAGGTTTTCGGGATTTCTGCGGCGCAGGCATCGGGAGATTTGCAGGGGTATCAGGAGCAAAATCCGACGGCGTTGGCTTACAATGTGAGGTCCAAGCGCTACGAAGCGCGGCCGGAGATGGCGTGTGTGATGCACTCGCCGCGGCTGGAGGAGGCGGTGGCGATGTTTCTGGGAACGCCGGTGTCGCTGCCGAGGGTGGCAGCGAGGGCGGAGGGCCGGGTGGCGACGTTTGTGCCGCCGGTGAGGCAGGCGGATGAGGGGGTGGAGCGGCGGGTTTTCCTAGCGCTGGACCAGGGGAAGCGGGTGTGGGTGACTTACTGGTCGGTGAATAGTGGGGCGGCGAAGCGCCGGGAGATCGCGCCGCATGGCTTGGGGCATGATGGCTACCGCTGGCATGTGCGGGCTTGGTGTTTTGAAAATGGGGAGTTCCGGGACTTCGTGCTGAGCCGGATCGAGAAAGCAGAATGGCCGGGAGAGCTGTTTATTTCACCGACGCGGGATGAGGCGTGGGAGCGGATGGTGACGGTGGTCTTACGGGCGAATTCTCAGCTCGACGCGGTGCAGCGAGCGACCATCGAGCGGGATTACGGAATGAAGTCGGGGAAGCTTGAGGTGACGATGCGCGAGGCGATGCGAGAGTATTGTCTGGCGCACTTGCGGGTGGCCACGGGGAACGAACGGCCGCAGCATCTGGAGTTGATAGGTGATGGTTAGTTTACTGCGCCGTTGTAGGTGATGGGCTGTGGTTGCTGCGTCCCGTGCCATGCGGTCGAATTAAGAATTTTTAACCGCAGATGGACACAGATGGACGCAGATGAAGAACATGGATGAAGACGGCGTTTTGCTTCTTTTGATTTTTGGTTCGTGATTCCCTGGCGTGTCGGGGATGTGCTAGGCCGTGGTAATTTTCATTGCTTGCGATGTCGTGGGATCGGTGGGATCGGTGGGAATCAAGTCGGCCTTGATTCTATGATTGAGGTCGAAGTGGAAATAGCTCTTCCCTTGGCAGACCCATTTTTTAAAATGCAAAAACGTCCTTTCATCCGTCCCGGCCGGGTTATTTCCGGTTTTGTTATATCCGTTTTACTGGCTTCGTGTGGGACACCACCGCAGCCGGGACAGTCTCGAAATCTGGCGTTTATTTCCTACTGGGGTGGCAAGAACGATGCGCCGGGCTTGCGGTTAGCGGTGAAGGATCTCATCGATATGAAGGGGACGGTGACTTCGGCGGGTTCTGAGTATTTGGCGAAAAATAATCCGCCCGCTCGGCGTGATGCGGCTTGTTTGGCGATCGCTCGGGAGCGGAAAGTGAACATCGTGGGGAAGACTAATCTCACCGAGTTCGCCATCGGCGTCTCGGGGCGGAATGCGTATTTCGGCACGCCGGTGAATCGTGTGGATGGGCAGCACCGGTTCATCCCGGGTGGATCTTCAAGCGGCTCGGCGGTGGCGGTGGCGAGTGGGCAGGCGGATGTCGCACTCGGGACGGATACGGGCGGCTCGATCCGGGTGCCGGCGGCGTGTTGTGGGATTTATGGATTGAAGACGACCTTCGGGCTGGTCTCGACGCGCGGAGTTTTCCCGATTTCGGCACAGCACTTGGATACGGTCGGGCCGATGGCGAAGGATTTGCCACACTTGGTGGCAGGGATGGACCTGCTGGAGCGGGGATTTAAAGGACGATATGAGGCGGCGGTGGAGGCCGATCTGACGGCGAGGCGGCTGCGTGTGGGGCGGCTTTATTTCAGTGGAACGGACCCGGCGATCGACCAAGCAATCGACGACCGGCTCAAGGCGAAAGGCTTCCAAGTGGTGAAGCTGAACGATCAATTCCGCGACCGCTGGATGCAGGCGAAGGCGGATGGCGAGACGATCGCGACGGCGGATGCGTGGAAAAATGATGCGAAATACACCGGTCATTTGGGGATTAGCTCGACCACCCGAGCGACTCTAACCAAGGGTGCGGTGGATGAACTCGTGGGCTACGCGGCGGCGGTGAAGCGGAAAGCGGCTTGGAAGCGGTCGGTGGCGCGCGTTTTCCGGAAGGTGGATTTCATCGTCACGCCTACATTGCAAATCTTGCCGCCGAGGAAGCCATTCTGGCCGAGTCGTTCGCTATTCGAGTTATATGTGTTAAACTCTCAAAATACGATGGCAGTGAATCTCGCTGGAAATCCTGCGCTGGCGATGCCGGTGGAGATTCCGGGCAGCAAAGTTCCCACCAGTCTTCAACTTGTGGGTCCGCCGTTAAGCGAAGCGAAACTTCTCAACGCGGGCCGTCTGCTTGAGTAATAAAATCTGACGATCGCAGTGATCCATTTGATAGACTTCATTTCAAAACCGATCTAACCCATGAAAGCTCTAGTTTCGATCCGCACTTTCGCAGTAACTTCCATTTTCGCTTTTGGCGGTCTGACGCTGGGCGCTGAGACGGTCACCGAGCTGGTCGCCAAGGGCGATGCGGCAGATGAATCATTCGAGCCAGCGCTCGCTCTGAAGAGCTATTTACAGGCGGAAACACTTGCACCTAACGATTTCAAGATTTTGTTAAGTATCGCCCGGCAATACCGCCACCTGATGGGTGATGTGGCGAAACAAGGTGACAAGCTCAAGTATGGAAATATGTCCCTGAACTATGCAAAACGTGCGGCAGCGCTTGCTCCTGATGACTCAGATGCCCAGCTCTCGCCTGCCATCAGCTATGGGAAAATGCTGCCCTACGAAGGAAAGCGCGAGCAGGTGGCGGCCTCGCCGCTGATCAAGGCGGCGGCGGACCGAGCAATTAAATTGAACTCATCTAACGATACTGCATGGCATGTGCTTGGCCGCTGGCATCAGTCGCTGGCGAATGTCTCCGGGGCGAAAAGAGCCATCGGTGAAATGTTATATGGTAAGCTTCCCGTCGGCACGAATGCGGATGCGTGTTCCTGTTTTAACAAGGCCATCGCCCTCAATCCGGGGCGGCTGCGCCACTACATCGAGCTGGGTAGGACTTATGCGCAGATGGGGAATGATCGGGTCGCAAAAAAATACATTCAAATGGGACTGAAGATGCCAAACCGCGAGAAGGATGACGATGAGCTGAAGGCACGGGGCAAGGAGACCTTAGCGAAGTTGTCCGAGTGAGAGAGAGCGGGGGCGGGCGACGTTTATTTTCCGGATTGCCACGTGGGGAGATCCGCTAGGTTTCCGTCGATGAAGGTGTGGTGCCAAAGCTGGGTCGCGACCACGGCGGCGAGTCCCATTTCCATGGAGAGTCGGCCGACTGAGTTGGGGCGAAGTTGGCGGAATGCCTTGCGCCAATGCTGGACTGCCGTGACATCGAAGTAGTCAGTGCGGCGGAGTGATTCTTCGCTCAGTAGCTCGCCTACGAATTTCGGCTCGGGGTCTATGTGAAAACTATCGAGCGGGGCGCGAAAGATCACCTTGCTGCGGCGGGCGATTTCCGGGGGGAGCCAGCGTTCTGCGACGAGCCGCAGCAGGTGCTTGTCGCGGAGTCCTCGGAGTTTCCACTTGGGATGCAGCTTGGAGGTGAAATCGAAAACCGCTTCATCGAGAAACGGATAACGCACTTCCACGGACGAGTGCATGGCCACTCGGTCGCCCTTGGCTTGGAGTAAATGCCCGGCCAGCGTGACTCGCGCGCCGACCCACAAACTGCGGTTGAGCGGGTGCCAGTGCTTGGCGCGTTCGAGATTGATGCCGAGTTCCGCCCACGGCTGGGTCTGTTTTTGAACTTCTCGCATCGGTTCGCCGTAGAGGCGTAGTTTCGAGAGGGCGAGCACGCCGTAGGAGTCGATCCATGCGTTCGGACCACCGACGATTTCCTCTAGCCGTTGGCGGTGTTGCGGGGGATACTGTGGCACTCCAGTGGCGCGCAAGTAGCCGCGGCGGGCGAGATTACTGAGGCGGAGGCCGGGAAGGAAATCGAGGCCGCCGAGGATTTTGGCAATTTTATACCACGGATACCCGGCTAACCATTCGTCCGCTCCTTCTCCGGTGAGGACGACTTTTTGACCGTGACTGTGGACCTTGCGTGCGAGCTGGAGCAGGGCAGCACAGGAAGTATCTACCACCGGACACTCGGCAGACTGGATGAGCTGCGGATACATGGCTAGGGCATCGCTGGGTTTAAATTCTTGCACGATCGGTGGGGCCGTGCCGATGTGTTTCGCCGATTGGTTCGCGCCACTCAGCTCGTCCAGCCCAGGCTCGTCCACGCGGACGGTGTAGGTGTTAATCGCGGGGCCCTTGATGCGGCAGGCCATGGCCACGATCATGCTAGAGTCGAGGCCACCGGATAGATATGCACCGATCGGCACGTCGGCACGCAGTCTGCGTTCGACGGAAGCTAGCAAGATTTCCTCAAATTGATCGGTCAGTTTGCGGGCGTCAGTTTCCGGGTTTTCCTCGCCGTGATTTGGGAAATCCATCTCCCAGTAGGCTTGTTTCCGGATGACGGGGGCCGCAGTGCCTTCATGGCACGGGCTGATTTGTAAATAATGACCGGCTTCTAATAACTGCACGCCCTCGAAACAAGTGATGGGCCCCGGCATGGCAGCGAAGGAGAAAACATGGTCGATCCCGCGCCTATCCGCCGTGGGTTTAAATAGGCCGGACGCGAGCAAGCCTTTGATTTCTGAGGCGAAAAGCAGCCAATCGCCCTGACGTGTCCAAAATAACGGACTGATACCGAAACGGTCGCGGCCAAGCGTGACCTGATGGCGTCGCTCGTCGTAAATGGCGATGGCGAACTGGCCGCGTAGCCGGAGGAAGGTGTCTTCCTGACTTTCCTCCCAGAGATGAGGGATGATTTCCGTGTCGCAGTGTGTGTGTAATTGATGGCCGCGGGCGGTGAGTTCAGCGCGTTTTTCGAAGTGATCGAATAGCTCGCCATTATAGACCACATGGATGGATTGATCCTCATTTGCCATTGGTTGCTGGCCGTCTGCTAGGCCCACGACGCTGAGTCGCCGGGAGGCAAATGTTAGCCCGGGGCGGCGTAGGAAACCTTCCTCATCTGGTCCGCGGTGAATCAGTGCTTGCGACATCCGTTCCACCACGCCTTCTGGCACCGCGCGCCTTGCTGCCAAGTCGATCACCCCTGCTATTCCGCACATGGCTTTCTGTACTAATTCAGGCAATCGGTTTGGCAATGGATATCTCGATGGATTTATCAGGTTTTGATGATCGGGAAATCGAACAAACACGGCTTGCCGATTCCGAAAAAGTTTTTGACTTCACCACGGCGAGCGCCGAAAACCAAAGGAATCACGGAAACGGGGAAATTGCATTACCCGCTCACCGGCTATCCCCGTAGAATCTGACACTCGACCATGTCCCGCCTCTCGCTCTCGACTCCTTCGCCCTCAGTATCTTCAGACTTACTCCCGAGGGAATCCGGTAGAGAGGACATCGCCATCATCGGCATCGGTTGTCGTTTTCCAGGCGGCGTGAACGATGCCGAGTCGTTCTGGCAACTGCTAGTGGCAGGGCGCGACGCGGTGTCTCAAGTCCCGGCGGACCGCTGGAATGTGGAGCGGTTCTACGATGCGGAGCCTGGCCTCGCCGGTAAGTCCATCGCCAAGCGCGGTGGTTTCCTCGACCAGATCGACCTATTTGACCCGCAATTTTTCGGAATTTCGCCGCGCGAGGCTCCTTACATCGATCCGCAGCAACGGTTGTTATTGGAAACCGCTTGGGAAGCCATTGAGGACGCGGGGCAGGTGCTGGACTTTGAAAAAGGCACCGACATCGGCGTGTTCATGGGGGTTTCCCATAACGACTATCAGAACATCCAAGGCGGCGGCACAGACCGGAAAGGGATCAGCTCGCACTCGCCGACGGGTAGTGCACACAGCATCGCGGCGAACCGGATTTCCTACTGTTTCAACCTCAGCGGCCCGAGTCTGTCGATGGATACGGCGTGCTCGTCCGCACTGACTGCCGTGCATCTGGCGTGCGAATCGTTGCGGGCTGGGCGGTGCAAAATGGCGATGGCGGGCGGCGTGACAGTGATCATCACGCCGGATGGTTTTATTGGATTTTCCCAAGCGGGCATGCTCTCGCCGGACGGTAAGTGCAAGGCGTTCGCCGCGGAGGCTAACGGCTTTGTTCGGGGTGAGGGCGCGGGAATCGTGCTGCTGAAACCACTTTCCCGAGCACTCGCCGATGGCGACCCGATCCAAGGCGTGATCCTCGGCTCGGCGCTGAATCAAGATGGCCACACGAACGGGATTTCCCTCCCCAGCACTGAGGCTCAAGCTCAATTGGTCCGCGACGCTTGTGCGGATGCGGGTATCGCGCCGGCGGATGTGGATTTCGTCGAAGCACACGGCACGGGCACGGCGGTGGGCGACCCCATCGAGGCCATCGCTCTCGCAGAGGCGCTTTGTGGCGAGCGGGAAACGCCGCTGCCGATCGGTTCGGTGAAAACCAATCTCGGCCACTTGGAAACGGCGGCGGGTGTCGTCGGCCTGATCAAGGGGATGCTGGTGCTTAAGCGCGGTCAAATCCCACCGAGTCTCCATTTCGAAAACCCAAGTCCACACATCGACATGGTGGGGTTGAAATTACGCGTGCCGACGGCGTTAGAATCGTTTCCAGATAAGGGTTCGCGGCGCATCGCGGGGGTGAACTCGTTCGGGTTCGGCGGGGCGAATGCCCACGTCATTTTGGCTGAGCCGCCTGTCGCCGTGCATAAAGAGAGCGAAATTTCCCTAACGAATCGCTCGTGGCCGTTGGTGATTTCCGCGCGCTCCGAGGACGCGCTCAAGGCGACTGCTGCGCGTTTGGGCGACTGGATCGAGACTCATGAGTTGGGAAATGGAACCTCACCGGTGCTGCCGAAGCTCACTTACACACTCGGCGCACGCCGGAATCACCACGCGCATCGACTCACGCTGGTCGCGAGTTCGTCCGCCGAGCTAACGGAGGAGCTACGTGAGTTTGCCGCCGGATCCACAGTGGGCAAGGGGCGGGCGTCATTCACGCCGCGGCCTGAGTTTGCGCCGCGCATCGGCTTCGTCATGAGTGGCCAAGGCCCGCAGTGGTGGGGGATGGGGCGCGAACTGATGCGTCACGAGCCAGTGTTCCGCGAAGTGATGGAAGCCTGCGAAGTGGCGATGCGACCGTATGCAAGTTTCTCACTGCTAGAAGAACTCAACCGCGACGAGGCGGACTCCAGAATCCAGCTCACGGAGATCGCTCAACCGGCGATTTTCGCGATGCAGCTCGGCCTCGTGGCGCTGTGGAAGTCGCTGGGTGTCGAGCCGTCTGCCGTGGTGGGCCACAGCGTCGGCGAAGTGGCGGCCGCCTGTGTCGCGGGGATTTTACCGCTAGAAGAAGCAGCCCGAGTCATTGTACTGCGTGCCCGTTTTATGAATGAATGTGCCCGTGGTGAGGGCACGATGCTGGCGGTGAGCTTGTCGGAGGAGGAAGCATTGGCGGTGATTGCTCGTCATGACACCACGGTGAGCATCGCCGCGTTTAACGGCCCGCGCTCGTTGACTCTGGCCGGGGTGAAATCTTCGCTTGAGGCCATTCGCGCCGAACTGGAGCCGCAAAACATTTTCGCCCGCTTTGTGAAGGTGGACCATCCCTATCACCACGCGATGATGCAGCCTGCGGCGGATCGTCTGAACCAAGATTTGGCGGATATTTCTCCGCAGGAAGAGACGATGCCATTTTTCAGCACCGTGACTGGTGACCGCTGCTCGGGAGAGACTTGCGTCGCCGCGCACTGGGGCAGGGGCATCCGCCAGCCGGTCCAGTTCGTGAAAGCGGTCAACGCCGTCGCAGACTTCGGGGTAGATGTGTGGTTGGAAATTAGCTCGCATCCGGCGCTTTCTATGTCTATCGCTGAGTGCCTAACTGCGCGTGGTCTCAAGGGCCAAGTGACCGCTTCCACCCGCCGTGAGCGCGAGCATGAAAGTTATTTAGAAGCGGCCTTAGACCTGCATCGTGGCGGGGTGGTTCTCGATTTTTCGGCGCTGACTCCTTCGCGTGAAATCCTTTCTCTACCCGCCTATCCATTCGACCGAGCGCGTTGGTGGCACGAGTGCAGTGAACTGCGGGATGCTCGACTGGCTCCGGGTGGCAGAGGGCTGCTAGACTCTCGGCAGCCGCGTGCCACGCCCACATGGACTTCCCGCCTTGATGGCCGTCACATGGCCTATCTCAAGGATCACAAGGTGGATACGCACGTCATTTTCCCGGCCGCTGGCTTTGTCGAAATGGCGCTGGAGGCGGGATTGCAGTTGTTTGAAGGGCGGCCGTTCGCGATCGAGGATTTCGAAATCCGCCGGCCATTGATCCTGCCAGATCCTGCATCGGCGATGATGATGGAGCTGACCTATGAGCCTGCCGAGCGGACATTTACGATCCAGAGCAAGTTCGACCAAGCCGCGTCGTGGTCGGTGCACGTCGTCGGTTCCATGCGCAGCGAGCGGACGGATTCGTCGTTTGGAAATAGTGCGCTCGAAGTGGCAGATGCGGATTTAGAAGCGGAAGGCGTCGGCGCATTTTATGGCCACATGAGCGACCTCGGACTCCGCTATGGTGACGAGTTTAAGCCGATCCGCGAGCTGGCCGCCGGTGGTGGGAAATCGGCGGGGCGGGTGTCCCTATCCGCCACGATCGAATCTCGGGCAGCGGAATACGCTCTCCATCCGGTGCTGTTGGACGGTGCGCTCCAAGTGTTTTCCGCCGGGGCTAAAACAGTCGAGGATCGCAAGGCAAAGATGAAACTACCGGTGCGTTTCGCCAGAATTCTCTTCCTGCGTTCGCCCGGTGCATCTACTCAAGTGCGTGCGAAAGTGCTCCATTTCAACGAGGAACTCATCGAAGGGCGCATCGGTCTCTACGATGAATCCGGCCGTCCTTGCGTGCTTGTGGACGGCTTCCGCGCCGTCAGCATGTCGGCGGTGCGCCGCGCCGGTGCTTCCGGTGGCAGTCGCGATTTAGTCTATCATGTCGATTGGGAGCGGACTGCGCCGACCGTCGCTCCCTCGGTGCCGCTATCGATTCCGTTGGATCAAATCCGCGATGCTGCGAGCAAGGCGCTGGAAGAAGTCATCGCCCTGCGCGGTCGTGGCGAGCTGGAATCCGTGATGGCTTCTGAGGACACCTTGGCTGCTGCACTCATCGCCAGTGGACTTCGTGAAATGGGTGTCAGCGGTGAGTTTACTGCGGACTCGCTCGGTGTCGCTAGACCGATGCGAACGGTATTCGGTCGCCTGATGGAGAAGCTCGCCAAGCGCGGCCTGCTGACGGCCGACGGTGAAAATTACACTCCGACAGCGAGCTTTTCCCCACTCGCAGATGCTTCTCAGGAAAATTTACGTGATTTCGTCACCGGGCATCCAGGGCATTTGCCGGAAGCGCTGCTCTGTGCCTCCAGTTGTGGGGAATTCGGCGCAATTATCCGTGGTGAGAAGGACGCGGTCCAAGTCCTCTTCGGTGGGGCGAATGCGGACCTGTTGGATCATTTCTACGGCGACGGACTTTTCTCTAGCCACTGGATGGCCAGCATCGGTTGCGCGGTGCAGGAAGCAGCACGCCACTTGCCTGAGGGGCGAGGACTGCGGATTCTCGAGGTGGGTGCCGGCACTGGCGGTCTGGCCGCGCAGGTCTTGCCCCTGCTTGACCGCGGGATTCATCACTACACTTTCACCGACGTTTCTGCCGGATTCTTCTCTGCGGCGAATCAGAAACTCGCGGCATTCCCGGAGGTGGAATACAAGGTGCTCGACCTCGAAAAGCCGTCTGCCGACCAAGATTTCGAACCCGGTAGCTACGATTTCATCGTCGGCACCAACGTGATCCACGCCGTGGCCGATGTCCGGGTGACTCTGAAAATGCTGCATGATCTACTCGTCCCGGGCGGCACCCTGATGTTCATGGACGTGGCCACGCCGCAACTGTGGACCGAGTCGGTCTTCGGGCTGACGCAAGGCTGGTGGCACCTAACTGACCGCGATTTACGCCCGGACCAACCGCTGATGCAGCGCGGCCAGTGGGAGTCTGCGATGAAGCAGGCAGGCTTCGCCGAAACACTTTCGATGCCCGGTCTCCAAGGTCCCGAGGGTGAAGGACAGGTCGGACTGCTAGGCCGCAAGGGTGGTCAGCCGGTGGTGGAAACGGCGGTGCGTGATTTACCCATCGAGGCGTCTTGGGTGATTTTCGCCGATGAATCCGAGCTTGGCCATGAAATCGCCGCGCGGGCGACTGCAGCTGGTTCGCGTTGTCGCATCGTACGCCGGGGTGAAAAATTTGAGGCGACGAGCCTTAATGATTTCACCGTCCGCGATGACGAGCCAGAAGATTGGAAACGACTTTTCAGCTCGCTTTTAAAAGATGCACCGCCGGAACGTCTTGTCTGGTTGTGGACGCTGGATGAAACGGCGGACGATGCGCTGATGGGCACCGACTCGTTGTTGAATTTCACTCACGCATTGGAAGAAACGATGGCTGTCGCCAAGCTGCGGATCGACCTCGTCACTCGCGGTGCCCAACCGGCGGGTGTGGGGATGGGAGCCACCGCCGTGGCGCAAGCACCGTCGATCGGGATTTTCCGGGTCATCCTCGGTGAGCACCCGAATTTCGCCTGCCGTGGCATCGATTTACCCACCGAAGCTTCATCGAATGACCAAGACCTATTGTGGAGCGAACTGCTCCATGCGGATACCGAGCGGGAAGTGGCCCTGCGTGGTGAGGCCCGCTATGTCCAGCGCATCACTCGTGGATTTGAAAATCATGAGCAGCGCCTTGATTCCTCGGTGCCGCTGCGACTGGAATCCCGTGAGCGCGGACTGCTAGATAGTCTGCGTTTCACTCCGTTCGCACTGCCAGTTTGTGCGCCCGGCGAGGTGTTGATCCAAGTGAAAGCTGCTGGCATGAACTTCCGGGATGTCCTGAAGGCGCTCGCCCTTTACCCTGCTGAAACGGCCGATGCGCGAATCTTCGGCGACGAGGTGGCGGGCGAAATCATCGCGGTGGGTGAAGGCGTTACTCATCTAGCAGTCGGTGACAAAGCATTTGGTCTCGCAGTGTTTGGTCTCGCGACCCACTCACTCGCCCGTGCTGCGGACGTCCGAAAAATGCCGCCTAACCTTTCGTATGAAGAAGCCGCGACGCTGCCGGTCGTCTTCATGACGGCGTGGTATGCGCTGCACAACGTCGCCCGGATGAAAGCGGGCGAGAGCATTCTCGTCCATGCTGGCGCGGGCGGTGTCGGCATGGCGGCCATTCAAATCGCTCATCATCTCGGGGCCGAGGTGATTGCTTCTGCCGGAAGTCCGACCAAGCGCGCCTTGCTGAAAACGCTCGGTGTTAAACACGTCATCGACTCGCGTCGTGGCGACTTCGCGGAGTCCGTGATGGAGCTAACAAACGGTCGTGGTGTGGACGTGGTCCTCAATGCGCTCGCTGCTGAGGCGATTCCCATGGGTCTCTCCTGCCTTGCGGAATCGGGGCGTTTCCTCGAAATCGGCAAGCGCGACATTTACATGAACTCCCGCATTCCGCTGTGGGGATTGCGCCGGAATTCCTCGTTCCACGTCATCGCGATGGATGCGATTTTCGCGGGCGACGAGGGCCAAACTCGCGACTTGATGGCAGAAATCGCCGGGTTAGTCGAGAAGGGTGCGCTGACGCCGCTGCCGTTCCGCTCATTTCCTGCGAGCCGGATCGATGCTGCATTCCGCCTCATGGCGGGAGGAAAGCACACGGGCAAGGTCGTCGTCGGATTCGCGGAATCCTTCATTTTACGTAAAGGTGAGCCGCCATTGCCGACCTTTTCGGTCAAACCAGACGGAGCCTATCTCATCACCGGTGGGCTTGGTGGATTCGGCAGGGTGCTCGCGGAGTGGCTGGTCGAGTGCGGTGCTCGCCACCTTGTTCTGAGCAGCCGCAGTGGTGCGTCCACGCCGGAAGCCGTGGAGTTTGTGACGAAACTCGAATCCCAAGGAATCACGGTCACCGTCGCCAAGGCAGACATCGGCTCGGCAGATGAGGTGAAACGTCTGATTTCTGAAATCCCTGCGCTCAAGGGCGTTTTCCACCTCGCGATGGTCATCGACGATGCGCCGCTCTCCGCGCTCACTGCCGAGCGATTGCGGGTGGTGATGGCACCGAAAGCGTATGGGGCTTGGCTACTGCATGAAAACACCAAGAGCTTGGATCTCGACTGTTTCGTGATGTTTTCGTCCGTTTCGAGCATCTTCGGAAATCCGGCGCAAGGGAACTACGCGGCTGCGAATGCCTTCCTCGACTCCCTCGCTCACCATCGTCGTGCTTCTGGACTTCCCGCGCTGGCGATCAACTGGGGAGTGCTCGGTGGCGAAGGCTATGTCGCTAGAAATGAAAGGGTCGCGGAGTTTCTAGCTCGTCAAGGAACCGGGGCGCTCACGCCTGTGGAAGTGACTTCACTGATGGAGTCCTTCCTCACGGGTCACTCGACCCAGATGTCTGCCATCCGCGTGGACTGGGCGAAATGGCGACAATCGTTCCGCGGGATGCAGGATAATCCGCTGGTCGAGCGCATTTTCGCCGCCGGCGTAGAAATGCAGGAAACCGGCGGGGGCGGCAGCGATTGGCGGGGGAAAATCCAAGCAGCATCGCCGGAAGAGCGGAACGGCGTCATCGGCGAGGCTGTGCGCGACGTCGTAGGCTCGGTGCTGCGGGTCAAACCAGATAGCCTCCGCGAAGACCAGCCACTCACTGACCTCGGACTCGACTCGCTGATGGGGGTGGAAATCGAGACGATGCTGGAGAGTTCCATCGGCGTTGCGCTGCCGCCGACCAGCCTGATGCGCGCCCGGACGATTGGTCAGATCGCCACCCTCATCGCCGATCAAATGGGCAGTGATGCTGATGGACCCGCAAAACCAACAGTCACTGAAGCCGCCACGAGTACCGAAGAAATCGACCTCGATTCGATTTCCGATGAGGATCTCGATCTCCTGCTAGGCGGCGCGGTGGAGTCGGATGATGCGCCCGGTAAAAATCTCGTTCACTGATGTCCGAGGACCCGCGAGTACAGTTCAAACGCTGGCTGGAAAGCGGGGAGGCCCGCCTTCAGCCAGTCAGCTTCCCGCAGCGGGAATTATGGGAAAATTCACCGGTGCCAGTGGCAGATCCCGCGAACCACATCTGCGGCGTGATCGAGATTAAAGGGCCGATCACTCATGAACAGTGTGAAGCCGCGCTCCAGCGAGTCATCGACCGTCATGAGGCCCTCAGGACTTCATTTTTACCAGGAAAAGGGCGACCGCTACAAATGATCCGCACGACTGTCGCTGCGGTGTTAGGCTATCGCGAGCTGTCTGCGGGCGAGGACCTAGAAGCCGTGATGCAGGAAACCTATCGGCAGCCTTTCGATCTGCTCCAAGGCCCGCTCCACCGCGTGGAAATGATCCGGCGCGGCGCAAATGATCATGTGTTAGCATTTTCCTTCCACCACGCCATCGCCGACGGCTGGTCGCTCGGTGTCTTCGTGCAGGACCTGTGTACGGCTTACGTCATGGGGCTCACGGGGCTGCGCAAGACCGTCGCCGTGGGGATGATGGGTTTAAAAAATTCTCTACCACCCGTGGTGCAG
Source organism: Luteolibacter sp. (assembly GCA_043766715.1). Taxonomy (GTDB): domain Bacteria; phylum Verrucomicrobiota; class Verrucomicrobiia; order Verrucomicrobiales; family Akkermansiaceae; genus Luteolibacter. The sequence continues at coordinate 7,555 of JAYUHS010000108.1, read as the reverse complement.
ACAGGCAGTGACTGGGCGGCCGCCGAGCGTGCCTTCTGGCAGCCTGCGGAGCTGGAACGCCGTGCGGTGTTCTGGAAATCCCACCTCGCCGAGGCGACCCAAGTCTGGGAGGGCAGGGGAACTGCTGGGCAGTTAGAGCGCTGGGTTTCCGTGATTCCTGCCGAGCTCGTCCGCGGTGCGAAGGCACTTGCTGTCAGCCATGGGACCACGCTTTTCAGCACGCTTCTCGCGGTTTTTCAACTCACGCTTGCCAGTTCGACAGGTCAAAATGACATCCTCGTCGGCACGCCAGTCGCGAATCGGCACAAGGATTCTGTCCGTGAAACGATGGGCTATTTCGCCGGAGTGGTCCCCATTCGCGGGAGGATCGATCCTTCTCACACGTTTTCCGAACATCTTAAATCCGTCGCCGAGACGACACTGGATTGCTTCGCGAACGCCATGCCCTTCGCCGAACTCGCCACCGCAATGGGTGGAGAGCGCGTCACAGGTCGCCACTCGATTTTCGACGTCCGTTTCGCGCTTCAAAACCACCCCGTGCCGGACGTCGTGCTACCGAGGATTTCGAGTAAACTGCGGATGCGCTCGACTGGCACCGCCCGCTTCGATCTCGGCTGCGAAATCACGGCAGATGGTGAAAAACTGGAGGTCGTCTGGTTATACCGAAACCCTCTATTGTCGCTTGCGGACGTCCAAGACCTCGACAACCTCTATCAAGCCACGTTGGCGGATGCCTGCCGTCCTTCGATCACTTCTACCTTGATGACTACTTCGCGATGAAAACCCTGCCACCTAACACTGGCGAAGAACCTCACTGGGTGAGCCGCCAAGCTTTTCAGATCGTCATCATCATGGCGCTATTCGCCCAGATCGCGATGTTCATGATTCTTTGGAAGGAAATTTCGCTGTGGTGGGCTGTCCCGGTGGTGTTAGTCATCGGCCACCTCATGCACGGCGCGGCGGTGGGATTTCATGAAGCATCGCACGGGCTGCTGCGGCGGAATCGGCGGTTCAACGAGTTCGACGGGGTGCTCATCGGCCTGCTGAGTTTCATGAGTTTCAGCCTCTATCGGGCGTCACATCAGTCACACCATGCGCATTTCACCACCGAGAGGGACGAGGAACTTTGGCCGTTTGTTTTCACTTCCTCGCCGCGCTGGTTTCGCGTTCTCATCGCCGTGGTAGAACTGACCTGTGGCTTGTTTTTTGTGCCATTTTTGTTCCTTAGGACGTTCTTGCGTGAGGGCTCGCCGATCCGTAGCAAGAAGGTCCGCAAGCGTATCTGGCAGGAGTTTACGCTAATGGGTTTGCTATGGGTTGTGATCCTTTCTGGAGTCGGCTATTTCGACTTGTGGCGGTATTTTTTATGGATGTATTTCATCCCCAGTGTCATCGCGGGAAACCTTCAAAGTTGGCGGAAATACATCGAACATGTCGGCCTAACGGGCAGCACGATCAACAGCGGCACGCGCAGCATCGTGGCGGACAGTTGGACCGGGAAGTTAGTCTCTTTCACCTTGCTGCATGAACCCTATCATGGTCTGCACCATCTGCACGTCGGTCTGCCGCACGCCGAGCTGCCAAGGCTGGCACCGGAGCTGGAACCCAAGCATCCGGACGAGATCCGTCCTTTCCCCAGTTACCGCCATGCGATGGTTCATTTGATCCGCTCACTGGCAGATCCTCGCGTGGGTGCTCAGTGGAATCGGGAGTCTAACTTACCATCATGACGGCACAGCGATTAGACTCGGGTGACGTCGCTTCCTCCGAATGTATCTTCGAGGTCAGTGGACTCGAAAAGGAATATGATGATGGCAAAGTGAAAGCACTGCGCGGGGTGGATTTCCGAATCCACCAAGGGGAATTCGTGGCCATCACCGGCCCGAGTGGGTGTGGGAAGTCCACACTGCTCCAGATGCTCGGAGCACTGGATTTCCCCAGCCGTGGGACTCTCAACTATCGCGGGAAATCCATTTCCGCCATGCCAGATCCCTCTGCTTACCGGGCGCAGGAAATCGGGATTATTTTTCAAGCATTTCACTTGCTCCCGACTTTCACCGCAGTGGAAAATGTGCAGCTACCGATGTTCGAGACTTCCCGGCCCGCGTTAGAAAGAGTGGATCACGCCATGAGTTTATTGAAATCCGTGGGCTTAGAGCACCGCCTCCATCATTTCCCCACGAAACTGTCAGGCGGCGAACGTCAGCGAGTCGCCATCGCTCGCAGTCTCGCCAATGGCCCGTCTGTCCTACTCGCAGATGAACCGACCGGAAACCTCGATAGCGAAAATGCCCACATCATCCTCGATCTCATCATCCAATTGCATCGGGCGCAAAAGATGACGATGGTGCTCGTCACCCACGACCCGACCATCGCTGCCCGAGCCTCGCGGGTCATTCACATGATCGATGGCAGGATTCGGTCCGACAGTCCCTCGGCCTCATGACATTCCTCACCATCATCGTCCGTGGACTTCAGCGCCGCCCGGTCCGCACCGGACTCACGCTGGTGGGAATTTCGATCGGCATTGCGGCAGTCGTCACCCTCGTCGGCATGTCGCGAGGCTTCGAACAGAGCTGGGCCTTGGGAATGAAGGCCCGTGGCACCGACATCGTCGTTAGTAATATGGGGAGCGCACTTGCCCCCAAGCCGTTTGATGCCTCGCTCCAAGATCGTGTTTCCCGGCTGCCTAACGTCGTAGCGACTTGCGGAATTTTTGTCGATTTAACGAGTATTGAGGATTCCTCGATGACGATTGTTTCCTCACGCGAATGGGGCGGTTTTTCTTGGGGAAATCTCAAACTAATTTCCGGGCGACTACCGAAGGATGCGAAGGAGCCAGTGGTCGTTCTCGGCCAGAACGCGGCGGAAGTCCTCAAGAAAAAACTCGGCGATCCGATCCAGATCGAGGCCACGGAGCTGACTGTCGTGGGCATCGTCGATGGTGGCGCTCTCGTCGAGAATGGCTCGGTGATTCTTTCGCTCCCGCTCTATCAAGAAATTTCGGGGAACGAGGGTAAGATTAACATCATCGACATCCGCGCCACTCCCGGCATGAACGAAGAGGGTGTGAAGCAACTCTGCACAGTCATCAACGCCGTCATGCCAGAAGCCCGAGCGCTTCCTGCCGGAGATAATGTGGGCAACAGCCAAGCCTACAAATTCATCAGCGCCATGAGCTGGGGCACTTCGCTGCTCGCGGTGATCGTCGGTGTGCTGGGCGTAATGAACACGATGTTGATGACCGTTTTCGAGCGGAAACAGGAAATCTGCATCTTACTGGCCATCGGCTGGAGGCGTGGCCGCATCATACGAATGGTCCTGCTAGAGTCCGCGCTCTTAGGACTGCTTGGCGGGATCGGCGGGGTTTTGATCGGAGCCATCGGGGTGAAATTGATTGAGCGGCTGCCTGCGATCCATGGCTTATTAGAGCCAGACTTGAGTCCGCGGTTGATGGTAATTTCCGTTGCGATCGCAGTGATCGTCGGCGTCATTAGCGGTATTTATCCCGCTTGGCGAAGCTCCCGGCTCACGCCAAGTCTAGCGATGAACGGCTGAAATTTTCCTAACTCGTATGCCCATGAAATTGTTCTACCCACTGATCACGGCTGCATTTTTTGTTTCCGCCCATGCCGCAGAGACGGATGGGATTTCGGCGAAAGACCTCGCTGCCAAGTTGAGTGAGTTACAGCAGGATGGTTCATCGTATGTTCGCCTGAAGTTAGATGTCAGGCCCGCAGGTGAAGCTCCCAAGTTCAGCCTGCAGCTCCAGATTAAACAGCGGCGCATGGGAAACTCGACCGAGCTAGTCTATCAAGTGCTGTGGCCCAAGGAGCGGGCGGGCGAGGCAGTGCTTTTGAAGTGGAGCGGTGGCCAAGCCAGTGGCGCGGTTTTCACGCCTCCGAATACGGTGAAGGCGCTCAGCTCCTCGGAAATGAAGAACTCACTTTTCGGCAGTGCGTTGTCGTATTCCGATGTGCTAGATAACTTCTTTAGCTGGGAGGACCAGAAAATCGTCGGTAGCGAAATGGTCGGCAAGGTGAGTTGCCAAGTCCTCGAATCGCGAGTCGGCAAAGGCGGCTCGATGGTTCGCAGTTGGATCGATACCCGCCGACTGGTCCCGATGAAGGTGGAAAAATGCACCTCGTCTGGCGCAGCGATCCGTCGCATCGAGACGACCCAAGTCGTGTCCGATGATTTGGACCGAAACATTCCCGCAAATCTCAGCATTCAGGATTTGAAAAATGGCACCACCACCGAGCTCGACGGCTCGAAACTGAAGCACGGAGTAAAATACGCTGATAGTGAATTCACCGCCGAAGGGCTGATGAATCGCGCCGTCCCGCTCGCATCAGGATTGGTAAAATAGGGAAACAGGATCTGAGTATCTCGTTTCTGCCGCGTCACACCGTCAGAATACCCTAGAAACCCATGAATGATAATGGGTTTCCGTACCAGCCTGCGAACCACCTGAGACAAATCATTTTTCACTGCTGAGATGCGAAGGATTCAGACTTAAAAAAACAAAGCATTCGGCTTCCATTCGGGTGCATTCGTCCTGTCGCGGTTTGGATTCTTCGAGCTGATCTCGCTCGGGGAGAAATCATCTTGCCCTCCGGGAAATGTCTGGCCAATCTCCCGCGCACCAAGGCGGCTTGGCGGAATTGGTAGACGCGCTCGACTCAAAATCGAGTTCTAACGAGTGTGGGTTCGAGTCCCACAGCCGCTACTTTTTACTCACTGCGACAGCCGGTATTTCTCCGACCCACGCAGCATGACGTTCCCTTCTACGAGTCCCCGCACCATCGGTATCATCGCTGGCAGCGGTGTTTATCCTGAAGAATTTATCGCGGCGGCGCGGCGGAAATGTCCGGGAATTCGATTGGTCATGTGCGCGTTTACCGGCGAGACCCAGCGGGAAACGGCAGCACTCGTGGAAGCCGTGGAGTGGGCGCGCGTGGGCCAACTGAGTAAGCCGATCAAGTTTTTCCGCCGTGAGAATGCGCCTGAGGTGGTGATGGTCGGTCAAATCTCGCCGAAGAATTTATTCGAAATGCGGACGGATCTTCGCGTGTTGATGATGTTCGCGAGGTTGAAAGCGCGAAATGCGGAGACGATTTTCGGCGCGATCGCCGATGAGCTGGCCAAGGACGGAATCACGCTGCTGCCAGCGACCACTTTTCTCGAAGAAAACCTGCCTGGACCGGGGCCGGTGTGTGGGCCGCTGTTTAAAAAACGCCAGCTTACGGACGCGGAGTTCGGTTTCCGGATCGCTAAGGAAACCAGCAAGCTCGACATCGGCCAGAGTGTGGTGGTGAGGCATGGCACGGTGTTAGCAGCGGAAGCATTTGAGGGGACGAATGCCTGCATCAAGCGTGGTGGCGAGCTTGGGCGGGGCAAGGATGTGATGCTGGTGAAGGTTTCTAAGCCGAATCAAGATTTCCGTTTCGACGTGCCGGTGATCGGCCCGCAGACCATCGAGACGTGTGCTGCGGCGGGGGTGACGAGCATCGCCATCGAGGCGGGCCGGACGTTGTTACTAGAAAAAGAACGGGTTGCGGAACTGTGCGTGAAGCATGGCATCGGAATCCACGCGGTGGAATGACTCACGGTAGTAGGTCGGTGTAGGTGCCGGGATCGCTGCTGGGGATTTCGATGGCTCCGCAGTTTTTTGCGTAAAATTCCTTGGGACCGACGCCGCCGATGATGGCGTAGGCGTAGCCGATGTCGCGCAGGCCTTCGAGTGCTTTGAAAAGCAGTGCCTTACCGAGGCCGAGGCCGCGGGCAGTTTCCGAAACCCCGGTGGGACCGAAGAATCCGCGCTGGGTGGTCTCATAACAGGCGAAGCCGAGGATCTGTTTTTCGCGGGTGGCGATGAAACAAGTAATCGGTTGGCGGGTCATCGCGACTTCGACCTCGCTGACCCATTTTTCCGAGAAATTCGCCCGCGTGAAGGCGACCACGGTGTGTCTCTCGAAGGCGCGTGCGCGTCGTAGGGTGACACCTTTTTCGGCGACCGCTTGATAGAGAGAAGTGGATTCCGGTAAATCGTAAAGGCGCACGAGCATATCGATCATGCGGTGGATTAAACGGGCGGCAGCAGGGCGGGAAAAGCAGGATTTCCGTGGCGGTGTGAAATAGTGGGGATGAGGTAAAGGGAGGATGGAGGTGGCGGAAATTTTTAGGACCGTGAGGGTGGGACGGGGGTGTGATCGATCAACCGGACCTCGCCATAGAAGACGGCGGCGGCGAGGATGGCGGGGACTTCTAGGGTAGTGATGGGCTGGAGGGTTTCTGCGGAGACGAGGGATAGGTAGTCGATGCGAGCGAGTGGGGAGGCCTTGATGGCGGCGCGGGCTTGGGAGAGAATTTCTTCGACGCTGGTGAGGGAGGCGGCGGTGGTGAGGGCTTGATGGAGGAGGGGGCTGGCAGCGCGTTGTTCCGGGGTGAGGCGGATATTTCGTGATGACATGGCGAGTCCGTCGGCCTCGCGGAGGGTGGGGCAGGAAATGATTTCTACTGGCACGTCGAGGTCGCGGACCATGCGGCGGATGATGGCAAGCTGTTGGAAATCTTTCTGGCCGAAGATGGCAAGGTGGCAACCGGTGAGCAGGAATAGCTTGAGGACCACGGTGCAGACGCCATCGAAATGCCCGGGCCGGGTGGCACCGCAGAGGCTACGCGAGAGCAGCGACTCGGTGACGGTGACGGAGCGATCCGAGAAATACATCGAGTCCGCGGCCGGGGTGAAGGCGATGTCCACTCCGGCGGCTTGGCAGGCTGCGAGGTCGCTGGCCATCGGTCGTGGGTAGCTTTCGAGGTCGGAGGCGCGGTCGAACTGGATGGGATTGACGAAAATGGAAACGATGACGGTGCCATCCGCACCGGCGAGTTCTCGGGCCTTGTGCATCAATGAGATGTGGCCGGGGTGGAAGGCTCCCATGGTGGGCACCAGCACTCGCGGGCCGGTGGTGGAATCGAGGATTTCCCGGAGGGCAGTAGCGGTCTCGGCGACTTTCATGACGGGGATGAGGGTGGGAGACTGATCGGGACGACGCCAGTGAGGGGGATGGTGATCCAGGCGAGGAATTCTTGGTTTCCATCGGTGCCGGTGATGGGCGAGGGGATGACGGCACGCCAGTCGCAAGAATACTCGGTGGTGACGAATTCGCGGATTTTCTGGACCGCGCGCTGGTGGAGCAAGGGATCTCGGACGATGCCGCCCTTGGTGATGTCTTCGCGGCGGAGTTCGAATTGGGGCTTGATGAGGCAGACGACGGAGCCGCCGCCTTCGAGGACGGAAAAGATCGCGGGGAGGACCTTGGTGAGGGAGATGAACGAGAGGTCAGTGACGGCAAGACGGCACGTTTCACCGATGTCGGCGGGGACCATGTAACGGGCGTTGAATTGTTCCTTGACGATGACGCGCGGGTCATTCCGGAGTTTCCAAACGAGTTGGTTCGTGCCGACATCTACCGCATGAACTCGGACGGCACCGCGCTGGAGCAGGCAGTCGGTAAAGCCGCCGGTGGACGAGCCGACGTCGATGCAGACC
>JAYUHS010000107.1:0-1788 GCA_043766715.1 Luteolibacter sp. | reverse complement strand
TTCCGTGCTCGGCGACAACATTGCCTTGGTCGCCCAGTACATGTTTGAACAGCATCCGAAGGAATTTGACAAGATACTGAAAAAGATGGCGCAACGCGTACCTGGGATCACTAAAGTTGACGCGGTCAATACCCAGGACGGACGAGATGTTCGCCTATCTCCTCCTACTGCATGACCCCAAACCCCATCCTCTCATGTGTGTCGAGGAACCGGAGAACCAGTTACATCCGGAGCTATTGGTCCAGCTCGCCGAAGAGTTCCGCGACTATGCGAACCGTGGTGGCCAAGTGTTCGTCTCCACGCACTCCCCCGATTTTGTCAATGCCGTGGAATTGCGTGAAATCTATTGGCTCGAAAAAAAGCAAGGTTTCACCGAAATACATAGGGCTGACGAAGATTCGCGGTTGAAGCAACTGGTTGCCGAAGGCGACCTGCCAGGCTTTCTCTGGAAGGAAAAGCTTTTTGGGAACTTGAAGCCAGCATGAGCGAGGTGGTCTTTCTATTGGAAGAGGGTTCAATGGAAGTCCTTCTGGATGCGATACTACCCAGGATTGCTCCAGGACGACCCTACCGGCTGATCGCCCATGAGCGACTGTGTGAAAAGTCAAGCGGGAATTGGCACCTGGGGCACTCTCCACGGAGTATTAGTGCGGACCATTTCATTGAGGGCAATCAGCAGTTTGCGGGCGACGGCGATGAGGGCGACTTGCTTGGGTTTGCCGGCAGCCACCAGGCGTTGATAGAACTCTTTCAAAGTCCCAGGAACTCGGGTGGACGTCCAACTGGCGAGGTAGAGGGCGGAGCGAATGTCGCTGCGTCCGCCGCGGATATGGCGTTTACCTTTTTCATAACCGCTGTCGGAGGCAAAGGGAGCCAGGCCGACCAGCGCCGCGATCTCCCCGCGATTGACTCGGCCGAGTTCCGGTAACTTGGCAATGATCACGAGCGCCGTTTTGAGCCCCACGCCGGGCGCGGTGCGCATTAAAGTCTCCTGCTTCTTCCAGGTTTCCGACTTCGCCACTAACGCCCTCATCAGTTTTTCTAACTGCGCGATTTCCTTTCCCAAATGGGCGATCATCCGTTCCACGCTCTTCTTCAATAAGGGGTCGGTGACTTGGTGCAGCCGCGTGCGTTCGCCGGCCCGGTCGACCGTCAATTGCTGCACACGCCCCATAAATGCGGCTAATTGCTGGCGTTCGACGGGAGGAAACCCGCGCCACGGCGGTCGCGCACGCGCGCCAAACATGGCCAGCACCTCCGCATCCAAGGCATCGGTCTTGGCCAGAAAACCCATCCCGTTCGCGAAATCACGTACCCGTTTGGGGTTCATCCGCATCACCTTCAGCCCGGCCGCGTCTAACGCGGCGATCACCGGAACCTCCAATCCGCCGGTGGCTTCGAGGATGATTCCTTGCGGGTCGTAAGGCAGTAACTTCCTGGCTAACTCGGCCAAGGCGGGCCCGGTCCGGGCGCAGCGGAATGTTTCCGCTTTCTTTTCTTCTAATAAAACAAAGACGTCGATCCAGCCTTTGGATACGTCGATTCCTACCCAGCATTCTGCGGTATTCTTTGGTAGCACGGTCAGGTACCCTTCCTTGTAAATTCGGGCTCGGCTTTCACCGGCCCCAGCGACTGTTCGGGCTTGACCGGAGATCAAATGGCGCAGATCCAGCTCACGGACGGGCTTGATACTTCACCCTTGGGAGGAATCGATCTTGCGCCACCCGCCCGGCCCTGTCTGTGAAACGGGGCCGGGCATTTTCTCCGTTCTTCTAACATACAAGGGAG
>JAYUHS010000106.1:0-1798 GCA_043766715.1 Luteolibacter sp. | reverse complement strand
TGTCCTGTCGCTTCCACTCTGCGCGTTCAGCGGCGGCGAGGAATTGTCCGTGGTTCTGTTTGATCTCGTTCTGCGTCATTGATGCGCGATGAGAACGCTGTTCGCCGCAATCCGGCAATCTAACAATCGAATCGCGGTGAGGCGCGCAGGGGTAAGCAGTAAGCAGTGGGCCATTTGCGGCACCGTGCGCCGCCCCTCGCGCCGAGTCCGCGACCATTGCGGGAGTACGCAAAGTTTATCTCATACCATCTTTCTAAATTAAAATGACACATTGACTCTGAGCGAAGCGTTTAGTTGAACCTGCAGCCATGAACGACCAATGAGGCGCAGAACGGTGTCGCTGCCCTCCCAAAACCTTCGCAAGGGTGCCTTCATTGCTGCGCGGAGTTTAGTGAGTGTTGCGTGAACTCGATTGGCGATGTCGTCCTTGATGATGTCCCAGACTTGCTCACACGGATTGAGCTCGGGGCAATAGGGCGGCAGGTCGATGATCCTTACTCGCTCGGGCAACCGTGCATCGCCGTCCCGAAGATGAAATCCAGCCTGGTCTCGGATGATGACGTGGATGGCTTCCGTGTCCGTCTCGGCGAGGTCGTGCAAGTAACTCGCATCCCACTCCAAATTCACTCCCGGCAGGTGCGCAAAATGGGCCTCGCCGCCGACGAGTGAGAGTGCGCCGTAAAGATAATCCCATTCGTATTTGATCTGTCGGGTGACCACGGGCCTCAGTCCTTTGCGGGTCCACACCCGTCGCATTTGCGTGTGCAAGCCGAAGCGCGCCTCATCCATCATCCACACCTTCACTCGGCTTCCAGCCTTAATCTCCAGACTTTCGAGCTTTGCGCACAGTGTCTCTTTGAACTCTTGCTCCGCTCCCGGTTTTTTCTTGGAGTGACTGGGGCGCGGCACCCTCAGCACTCCGCCGAATTTTTTTAGCCATCGCCACACGCTGATGTAAGGCCGCTCCACAGCGTGTTCTTTTTTAAGCCACCGCCGTGCCTGCTCTGCGGTGGTGAACTCGTGGCTATCGAGCTTGGCTGCAAGTGCCTCGATCACTTTGGGTTTTATTCCCCGACACACGCCCGTCTTCGGGCCTGGCTTGCCTCGTTTGAGGAGCGCCTCCAGCCCCTCCTTGCGCACCACCTTGAGCCACTCAAATAGACGCCCTCGCGAAATCCCGCATATGTCTGCCACTCGCGCTGAGGTCCACTCACCCCGTGCGGCCAACTTCACCGCCAGTAGTCGGTTTTTGCTCCACCCATCGGGTTCGTTCGCGTGCCGCTCGTCTATGATCGCTGCTATTTCCGGTAGTCCAAGTTTGAGTTTTACTCCTGCCATTTCTCTTTTTTGCATTTTTACTTCAAAATGTCACTTTAATTGTGGAAGATGGTATAAATCGTATGACTTGTCACAGCCGTCCCCCCCCGCGACTTGTCGCGAAAGAGTCGTGGCATTCGCGACGGGCTCGGCGCGGGCTCAGCGCGACAAGTCGCTTGAGTAACGGCTGGAACAAGTTCCAGCACTCCACGGCGCTTCGCGCTCCCGCAACCGGGAGTCCCCGAAAGCCACACCCTAGCTACGCCGCGTCGCCTCCGCTGGCCACGCTGTCGCTGTGGAGATTCGGCGATTTCCCGAAGCTCTCGGCGACACTTGGGATTGGCGTCGGGTTGCTGTTACCGAGCATGTCGGTGGTTTGGTTGCTCTCTTCGCGGTTGCGGAATTTGACGCCGACGAGCTTGGAGACGCCGTGTTCTTCCATCGTAACACCGTAGAGGGCGTCGGCGCGGGCGATGGTTTT
>JAYUHS010000105.1:0-12975 GCA_043766715.1 Luteolibacter sp. | reverse complement strand
ACCGGTGACGAAGGGCTGTGGGCCGCCGATGGAAATCTTTACGACCTGATTCTCCTAGACCTGATGCTGCCCAATATCGATGGGTTGGAAATCCTCAGGCGACTGCGGGCCAAAGGAAATCCAGTGCACATCATCGTCATCAGCGCCCGCGATGGATTAGAGGATCGCCTCGCTGCACTCGACGCCGGTGCGGATGACTATTTGGTAAAACCCTTCGCACTGGCCGAACTACTCTCACGCGTCCGCTCCTTGCTCCGGCGGAGTTATATCAAAAAAAGCCCGCAACTGCGCGTGGCCGATCTGGAACTCGATCCACTGCGCCGGACCGTCCGCCGTGGCGAGACCCCGCTGGAACTCACCGCACTGGAGTATCGGCTGCTAGAATATCTTTTTTATCGTGCCGGTGAGTTGGTTACCCGGACCGCTATTTGGGAACACGTCTTCGAGGACGGCACCGGCGGCACCAGCAATGCGGTGGACGTTTACATCGGCTACCTGCGGAAAAAACTGAATACCGGCGATCTTCCCGACCTCATCCAGACTCGCCGTGGCCAGGGCTACATCCTTGAAGAACCCGCACCGTGAGTGCGCCCTCCCTCCGCCGGACCTTGTTACTCCGCTGCGGACTCAGCGTCGGAGTTCTGCTGTGTTTGTTGTCCACCAGCATCTATCTGATCGTCCGACATGGCCTATTTCGCGAGCTAGATCGCTCGATCACCCAGACCGCGGCGATGCTTTCGAATCAGGTGGAATTCGAAAACGGAGCGATCACTTTCGAATGTGAAGAAGGCATGGGCACGAACATGGCCCTCCAGGACGATGGACTCTTCCAATTCTGGAACGAACAGACTGGAACCACCACCCGCTCGTCTCAGCTCAATGGACTAGACCTCCCCAAATTCTGCGGGGAAAATGGCGCCCCGCTGCTCGAGGTCATCACCCTCCCGGGCCACGGTCGCGAAGCGCGTGCCATCGGCATGAGGATTTACCCTTTCATCCTCGCAGCAGAAGCCGTGCGCATGAAAGCACAAGGCCACTTAATCGATCCGAAATCGCTGCCCCATATCCTCGTCGTCGCGCGGGATACGAAATCCATCTACCGCGTCCTCAACCGGACCCGCTGGGTGTTAGGCGTCGGCACTTTGTTCACACTGGCGCTCGGTTTTCTCGTCATCCACCGAGTGATTCTCGTCACTCTGCGCCCCATCGACGAACTGACCTTGCAGATGAAGGATCGCACTGATCATCAGTTAGACACCGCACTGGAGTTACCCGTTAGCCTTCCCGTCGAGCTTATAACACTCGCCGGAAATTTCGACTCACTGCTGGCTCGCGTCGCTGCCATCCGCGAACGAGAGCGAGATTTCATCCGCCACGCTGCCCACGAGCTTCGCACTCCCATCGCCGGACTTCGTGCGACCCTCGACCTCGCACTTTCCCAACCCCGCACCGCCACCGCTTACACCGCTCATCTGCAAACTTGCCAGCAGACTGCCATCGAGCTGGGAGAGTTAGTAAAACGCTTGTCCGCTCTATCCAGAATCGGCCAAGCATCGTCCATCGCCACCCCTCAACCGGTCGATGTCGGCGCGGCACTCACCACCTGCCTAGAGCCATTCCTCCCGCTTTTCGCAACGCGGGAAATCATCACCATCTGTGAATTTCCCGACGTGCCATTGATCGCCCACGGAGACCTGACGCTGCTTCGGATCATTTTGAATAACCTTTTGGACAACGCCCAGTCTTACGCCACACCCCGCAGCGAGGTCCGCATCCACGGCAGACGAGTCGGCCACCAAGTGGAAATCCGAGTCTCTAACTCAGCGGAAAATTTACCCGAAAATCTGCAGCGCTTATTCGAGCCACTGTTCCGCGAAGACCCCTCACGCCAAGACGCCGGGACGCACCTCGGCATCGGCCTCACTCTCAGCTTGGAAGCTGCGACGGCAATGGGCGCAACCTTAAAAGTTGGAAAAACGCTGGATGGCATCGAGTTCACCCTCGGCCTACCTGCCTAAGTCACTCTGGCAAGAACCGCCCGAATTTCAGCGCCAACGCCGGTAATAACAGCAGATTTAAAATCGTGGAGGAAACCAATCCAACGAGGATGACGATGGCCATCGGCCCTTCGATTTCCTGCCCCGCAGCGTCCGGCTTGAGGGCAATGGGCAGCAAGGCCAGCGCCGTCACCAGCGCAGTCATCATCACCGGGATCATCCTCTCGCCCGCACCACGGATCGCCGTTTCGAGACTCCACGGCGAGCCATCCACTCGCACTAGGTGCTCGTAGTGAGAAAGCATCATGATCGCATTCCGCGTGCTCACCCCGAACAAGGTGACCATCCCGACCAGTGCTCCTAACGAAACGGGAATATCGCTTACCCACAGCGCGACCACCCCGCCGACGAGTGCGAAAGGGAGATTCACCAACACCAAAGCGACATTCCTGCCGGAGCGAAAAACAATCCACAACAGCAGCACCACCAACACGAGCGCCAATACCGACGATGCTGCTAGATTCCGGTGAGCCTCGGCCTGAGCTTCCGCCGCACCGGTGAAAACAAGCTGCATCCCCTTGCCAAGATCGACCTTTTTGGAAATTGCCGCCCGAGCATCTGCCACCACTTCACTCACACTGCGGCCTTGGGTATTGCAAGTGATCACTTGGCGACGGCGACCGCCTTCGTGCTGGATCGAAGCCCGACCCGCAGCCGGGAAAACATCTGCCACATCGCGTAATTCCAAGATCGCACCGCCGGTCGTGACCAGCGGCGTTTTTGCTAACAAGCCGACATCGGAACTCCCACCGCCGGTGACGACCAGTGGCACCATCTGGCTGCCTTGATAGAGCTGCGCCACCTCCGTGCCCTGATAGATCGTTTGTAGGGCGTCCAGAATCTCGGTAGTCCGCAGGCCGAGTTGCGCCATCATCCCCGGCTTCAGCCGCACCACCAGACGAGGCGAGTCCGAAGCAGATTTGACGATGACGTCGGAGGCCCCATCCACTTTGCCGAGCACTGCCGCCACCTCACCCGCACTTTTTTCCAGCGCGTCGAGATCGTCACCATACAAGCTGAGCACGATCTCGGAGGTCTCACCGCTGATCGTTTCGCTGATGCGATCACCAAGGAACGTGAGAACCTCGGATTGCACCCCAGGAAATTTTTGCGCCAGCGCCCGGATGTCCTGCTGCATCTGCGCTTCATCCGTGCCGATGCCGGGCTTGAGCTCAATGTGAAACTCCGAGCGCTCCGGCCCCCAAGTATCGATGCCCGCCTCCGACCGTCCCGCCTGCTCTTCCACACTCAAAATCCGTGGATCTGCGAGTAGCTCCTTGGAAATCGATGCCCCGATCCGAGTCATCTCCGTCAACGAAGTCCCGGCCACCGTAGAAAGCTGCATCACGAAATGACCCTCGCGGAAATCTGGTAGAAACCCGGTCTTCAAGCCCGGCACCAGCGCCGCGACTCCACCGAGGATCAGCAGCGCGATGAGGAATGCCAGCTTCGGGAAACGAGCGACCAGCCGCAGTCCATACGAGTGTAAGCCCTTCATCCACCGCAGGTAAAACGGCTCACGATCTTCCTTGAGGTTTCCTAACATCAGCGAACACAGCGCCGGGGTCACCGTGATCGCCACCAGCAGCGAGGCGAGCGTCGCCATCACGAAGGCAAGTCCCAGTGGCAGGAAAAAACGCCCTTGGATCCCACCGAGTAAGAACACCGGGATGAATGCCGCGATGACGATGAGCGTGGCATAAACAATCGCGCTGCGGACCTCCACCGAAGCATTGAGAATGACTGCGGCATAGGGCTTCGGCACAGGTGACGCGGCATTTTCCCGCAGGCGGCGGACGATGTTTTCCACATCGATGATCGCATCATCCACCACTACGCCGATGGCCACCGCGAAGCCGCCGAGCGTCATCGTATTCAGCGCCACTCCGAACGCCCGGAAGACAATGACCGCCGCTAACAGCGAGAGCGGAATCGACAAGAATGAGATGAACGCGGTGCGCGGACTCCGCAGGAAAATCAATAATACCAGCACCACCAGCACCGCGCCGATGGCCAGCGAATCCCCGATATGGCCGAGCGCGATTTCAATGAAATTCGCCGGGCGATGCAGCGCACCATGCAGAGTGACCTGCTGCTTGTCCAAGACCGGTCGAAAATCGGCAAGCGCCGCCTCCACCCGCCGCGTGACATCAAGGGTGTTCGTCCCGTATTGGCTCGTCAGCGCCAGCAGGATTCCCGGCTGTCCTTGGATGAGTGCATCACCGAATTTTGGAGCCGCCGCTTTCTTGATTTCCGCCACATCACGTAGCCTAACGGCATCGCCACCCGCGCCTTTGATGACCGTTGCACCAATCACCGCTGGATCGATCTTTTGGCCATCCGTAGCGATGAGTAAACGCTGGTTGACCGTCTCGATGTAGCCCATGCCCCTGATTCCCGTGGCCTCACCCGCCGCTTTGATGACGTCTGCTAGAGTGATTTGAAATTCCAGTAGTTTCGCCGGATTGACTTGAATCTGCATCTGCTCGACCTCGCCGCCGACCACACTCACATCCGCAACGCCGGGCACGGCGAGGAGTAGCGGCTTGAGCTGCCAATCCGCGAGTGTCCGCATTTCCATGGGACTGGAGTGCTCGGAAGTCAGGCCGATTTTCAGCAAATCCATGGTCGAGGAAACCAGCGGCGAAAGCGTCGGCGCCTTCGATTCCTTCGGTAAATGCCCCGCCACCTCGGTCATGCGCTCGGCGAGGAGCTGACGGTCAACTAAGACATTCGATGACTCATCGAATGACACCGTCACCACCGACAGCCCTTGAATCGACTCCGAACGGACCGTTGCCAAGTTCGCGATGCCACTGACGGCTGCCTCGACCGGATAGGTCACTAACTTTTCCACCTGCTCTGGAGCAAGTCCAGGCACCTCGGTCTGGATCGTCACCTGCGGCGGGACGAAATCCGGGAAGACGTCCAGCGAGGCTCGTGAAGTCTGATAGATACCGTAGCCGATGACCAGTGCCGCCGCCACGACGACCACACCGCGAAAGCGCAAGGACTGCTGGATGATCGAGCTTAACATGGTGGAATTCTACTTTTCCTCCGTGCTCGAAGTCTCCTGCGAGAGGATCGACTGCGCCCCATGAGTCACCACTGGATGCGGCGCGAGAACACCGCTTGCTAGAAACCAACCGCCATCGGCAGGCGTATCGGTGGGAATTTCTATCCGCTCAAATTCATCGGTCTCGGACTTTTGATAGATCCATATCTTGCCGAGGTAATACACCACGGCACTGGATGGGACGACCACCCCGGCGCGAGGCTCTCCTGCGAGTTCAAGGGTCCCGGTTAGAGTCAAGCCGATCGCGAGCGACGCGTCTGAAGTCTCGATCAAGCAGAGAAAACCCCGCGCTTGGAAGGCAGGATCAATCATCGTCGCGGGGGTGATAGAGGTCGCGCGGATCGGCTTCAGCTCCTGGCCGAAGGCGTGCAAACTTGCTGCCAGTGGCACTCCTTGGAGCATTTCAGACCGCGCCACTGAAATCCGCACGATGGCCATTTTCCCGTTTAACAGATCTTCCCGCAGCCGAGTTCGCTCTGTCGTTAGTAGCTTCGAAAAACTTGGCCCCCATTCCAAGATGAGCCGATCTTCTATCACTTGGATCGCCGCTTGATCCCGCATCAGTTGCGCTTGGGCTGCCTCCAGATCCTTACGAGCCACCAGCTCGCCTGAAGAAAAAAGTTTCTCCGCTCGGTCGGACGTTTGCTTGGAAATTTCTAATGCCGTCCTCGCCGCCTCGATCTGGCGGAACAGATCAATCAACGGTGCCGGCGAGAGCACGCTGCCATAAGCCGCGACTTGCGGTGGCAGCGACTTCGCTGCGAGATCTGCGGTCTCTAACCCGATCAAACGCTGGGCCTCGGCATTGACTTCCGTGGCGTGGGTAAATCGCGCTGCAATCACGGCACAAGCCACGATTAGAATGTTAGTTTTCATCGAAGGAAATTCGGGCACTGTCTTGAATGTGAGCGAGCGACTGCTGGGCTTGACCCAGCGCGTCGATCCGAGCGAGCTGGGCTTGGAGCACCAGTGAGCGAGCCGCGTTCGCCGTGAGACGATCACTCTCACCCGCTTTTGAGAGATGTTCCGCATCCGTGAGCTGTTGGGCTTGTGAGGTCACGAGATTCTCCACTTCTCGCAGCCGCTGGCGGTCGGCATGATAGGCCGCGAGTGCTTGGTCCAGCTCGCCACGGATGCCGATTTGCAGTCGCTCGAAGACGGCGGCGGACTCATCGCGCTTGGCGATTGCCTCACGGATCGGGCCGGCATTGCGGTCGATAGGAAGTGTTAGCCCGATGCCGAGGGCCCATTTCGACTGCCCTTGGTCGAAGTTATAGCCGGGATTTAAATGGAGATCGGGCGTTTGCTTGGCGATTTCCAAGCGCAAGGCGGCATCCGCAGCGGCGTAGTCTTCCAGTGCGCCGAGGACATCGCTGCGCCGGGTCAGCGCGGCTTTTCGTAGCGGACGTTCCGCAGGAATCATGGGAAAATGGTCAAGTGCGCCGAACGATACCGCGGTGTTACGGATGGAAATGGCGGGGACACCGAGCGCATCAGCAAGTTTCGCGCGGGCGGCATCCAGCTTGCTGCGGCCATCGGCGAGTTCGAGTAAATCGCGGCTTTGCTGGGTCTGATAGACACCCAGTTCGGTCTTAGGTGCTTCACCCGCTTTGATCCTTTCCATGATCATCGCGATTAGTGCGGCATCGTTTTCACGTTGGGAATTGAGGATTTCCAAGCGCCGGTTCGCCATCTCCAGCTCCAGCAAGGCCCCCCGGACGCCCGACGAGACCGTCCAAGCGGTGTCCGCGACCGCGAGTGCCGCGCCATTGGAAACAGCTCGGGCCTGGGCGGTGCGCTCGCCACGTTTGTTTGCCGTCTCGATGGGCACGTCGAGGCTGAAACCAAGCACCCACGGCGACACGACGCCGCCGGGATTCCCTAGTTCAGGGAGGAAAGCCAGCGTCGGATTTGGGCGGGTATTCGCCGTCTGGATCCCCGCACTGGCCGTGATCGCCTTCGCCTTCGCCACTGCGATTTCCGGGTGGTAATAAAGCGCAGCCCCCTGCAACTCGCGGAGCTTCCACGGAGCAGGCGGCCAGCCACGGCTACGATTCCAGTGACCGGAGGAAACGATGGCGGAGCGTAATTGCGGATCGTCCAGCCTGCGCTTGTCGAAGCGAATCGCCGTGGCCCCAGCGTCCAACGGTTTCGGCTGATAGACTTGGCAACCCGAGGAAAAAATCGCCAAGCTCACTGCGATTACTTGCCCGACAGAGCATCGAATTTTTGACGGGATTTTTGTAAGTTTTAGATTCAGATCCAATTCCCTAATACTCCATCAATGAGAATCCCATGAGAGACGGGCAGCGGGGTGAACCTCCGCGAGCTGATCGCAAAGTGCCTCAATCTTAAAAATTGGAGTGGTGCACCGCTGGATCTGGGCAAATTCTTGCGATCTCGTCTGCATCAGCAGGCCGATAAAAAATCTCTGCATTCTATCATTTCACTTATGACACCCAAAGCCTCTTGGAAACCTCGTGCCTTACGGCAATATTCGCTTCTTGCCTTATTTTCACTGACCCACGGAAGCGCGTGGGCATTGGACAATCCACCTTGGGAAAGGGTGACCACGCAAGTTGGTCCTGATGCCGCAGTGCCAGGTTGGTATTTGAATTTAGGCATCTCTGGCGCACGGGCGATGATCACGAAAGAAGAGCCCACGCAGCTGAAGGTGATGTTCATTTTCAAAGACAGTCCGGCTTTCGGGAAACTCGAAATGGGCGATCAGATCACGGGGGCTAACGGACAGCCATTCGTCACCGCCCACAAGTTCGGCTATGGGGTGGGTAAATTCGGCTATCAGGGGCCGATGATGGACTTCGGAAATGCCCTAGAAGACAGCCAAGGCAAATTGGCGGGTAAATTCGTAATCGACCTTCTGCGGGGCGAGCAAAAGCTTCAGGTGGAATTGCAACTTCCAACTCGATTCGGTGCGTATTCCCCCACTTATCCGTTCGATTGCAAGAAGAGCGACATTCTACTGAAAGAGTCCTGCGAGTGGCTTCTCAAGGCCCAGCTTCCTGACGGCACTTGGAGTAGCCGCCCACACATCAATGCCTTCGCTGCAATGGCCTTGTTAGGCAGTGGTGACGCTACTTATTTACCTGCGGTGAAGAAGGCGATGGTAGCCATGGGCGAAAGCACTGGCAACGCGGCACCAGATGGGCTGCCTGCTTGGAAATATACGCTCTACGGAACTGCCTTGGCCGAATATTTCCTGATCACCCGCGAGACTTGGGTGTTGAAGGAGCTGGCGGAAATCGACCAATGGCTGATACAGGCGCAACAGGGAAAAATCATCCCTCCAGAGACGCAACACATCGCGGGTGGTTTCGGTCATGGTTTCTACACCCTAGGGGCAAATGGTTACGGCGGAATGAACATCACCACCGCCCAAGCGATGACGACATGGTCGCTGATGGAGCGCTGCGGGATGCCGGTGAACCGCACTCGCCTCGACGCCGCCCACGAATTTATCGCCAAGGGCACCAACGCCATCGGCTACGTCTGGTATGCGGACGATGTCGGTGGCGACGGCTACGCCGACATGGGCCGTACTGGAGCTTCTGCCGTGGCCCATTATGTCAGTGCTTCGGGCAATCCTAGCTTCCTTCCATTTGCCAAGCGGAATGCGGTGTGCATCGGCGAACATCCCGACACCTTTATCGATACCCACGGCTCGCCGTTGTTAGGCATGACTTGGACCGCGCTAGGCGCTGCCACCGATCCCGTTAGCTTTCGCAAGCTGTTGGATCATAACCGCTGGGCGATGAGTCTGAGCCAATGCTCGGACGGCAGTTTTTACTACCAGCCGAACCGTGATAATAATCCTCAAGACTACACGGCGGGGCCACGGTTGGCGGCCACCGCCGCCACGGCTCTGATTCTGAGCATCAAGGAAAAGAAGCTCCAAATCACCGGAGCGCCGCTGATCGAAGTCCCGGCTATTGTCACTAAGCCCGAGTGACATTGAGCGCCCGATGCGACGTCAGCTCTCACTAGGAAAGGTGATTTGGATGAACATTCCCCTAACCATGGAGAGAGCTGACGATTATTCGAATCAAAAAATAACGCCTTAGACTTTGGGCACAGGCCTCAATGGCGGCGGAGGTCCTCCGAAATTGGGTTTAGCGAGTTCTCTCCTCGGCGCTGGCGGTATTATTGCTGGCTGGGAAACACTGGTCTCGGCACCCACTTGGGCATCGAACAGCCGGTGTTTCGGCTCCACACGGTCCATGGGAATGGTCACCGAAGGCGGTGGACTAGGTGGAGCGCCTCTCTCGGCTTTTTGCTGATAGAGTTCATTCGATAAATTTTCCGCTGGGACTGCATCGAGCTTGGGCAAGCGAATGGGAGTCGTGTGAAGGCTAATTTTACTAGTAAGCTCGAGCGCCTCTGCTGGATCGCGCTTCATCCAAGGCAGCTCTCCGAGGTCTGGACGCCGCCCTTCGAAGCCACCCCAAATCGTTTCTTCATCATCCGTCCAGAGGATGAAGTGCTCAAGGTCAGGATTCACGAGTGAAGAGTCTATCTCCATGGCAGCGCCGTAGAAACGCGCCGCTTGGAGCACCATTCCGTGGTGGAGTAGCGCATTCGCAAGGCCCATATTTTGCACGGCCTTACCCCTGTTGTGCTCTAGCAGAGAAACGAGTAGTCGGATCGCTTTCCGCGGGCTGGCCTTGGAAAGGATTCTCACGGCAAAGGCCAATTCGATGTCGATGCTTGGAATTTCATCTGCGTTCCAGATGAGGTCAGCAGCCTCTTGATAGGCTCCTTGGCCATAGAGAAAAAATGCTAGGGATCGGCGAGTCTCCCAATCGGCGGGATCCTTCGTCAGCGTCTCCCGCATTTTTAGTTCCCTAGGTGATTTGATATCGGTCGTCATTGTAAGCAAAGGGTTTTGGATAAAACTGTCCAATTCATTCAGACAGTGATTGAATTGAGCCACAGATGTGGGCTCCGGGGCAACCATTTAAATCCTTAAATGATCACTCTGGGGCGGTGTCAAAAACTATTTACACTCTCCCGACCCTAGCTGGAGCACAGCGACTTGAGACCGATAAAAAGCCCAAGCCGCAGCCATGTAGAGACGATTTCGTCACCGATCGAGGTGCCCCACGGACGACGAGATTGTCGAACGAGTGCACTATCGGAATGGGGTTTTGACGCGGGTGGTCAGTTCCGCCAACGTGGTGCCAAGATGACTCACCGAGAAGCAATCGTAGCACTGAATCTGTTACCAAAAATCGGCCCAGTGCGGGTCCGGCGGCTACTGGAAGCGTTCGGCGGTAATCCAGAATCGATTCTCGGTGCGGCCAAGGACCGACTGATGAGGGTGGACGGCATCGGCGAGGAAACGGCGAAAATCCTCCACGGCTGGCAGGACCACGCGGATCCGCTAGGCGAAATCCGCGAAGCGACGGAGCGCGGTATTTCCATCGTGATCCAGTCCGACGAGGACTACCCCACGCCGCTGCGGGATGCTTACGATCCACCATTATTACTCTACGTCTGGGGGAAATTAGAAGCGAAGGACCGCCACGCCATCAGCGTCGTCGGCTCGCGGCGAGCAACGAACTATGGCACACAGGCGACTAAAAAACTGTCCTACCAGCTCGCACAATCCGGTTTCACGATCATCTCCGGCCTCGCCCGTGGCATCGACACCGCCGCCCATGAAGCCGCCGTCGCCGCGAACGGCCGGACCATCGCAGTGCTCGGTTCGGGCCATGCCAAGCTCTTCCCGCAGGAAAATCTCGCGCTCGCGGAAAAAATCGCCAGCGGCTTCGGCGCCGTCGTTTCCGAGTTCCCCATCCACACCTCACCCGACAAGCAGACCTTCCCGATGCGGAACCGGATCGTCGCGGCATGGGCGCGGGCGGTGCTGGTGGTGGAATGCCCGGCGTGGTCGGGCTCGCTGATCACCGCAAATCTCGCCTCAGAATATGGTAAACCGATTTTCGCCGTGCCCGGCCCCATCGATAAGCCGACGTCCGCCGGGTGTAACCAGCTCATCCGAGACGGCGCCACACTGGTCGCGGATGCCTCGCACATCCTCGACGATCTCGGCCAGCTGCCCTTCGCCCGCCAAGCCAGCACTGCGGAACCGGCGGTGGAAATCCCCGAACTCCCCGAGGAGGAGGCCACCGTTTACGCCGCAGTGACCACAGACGAATCCCCGGTGGACCGCATCATCGAGCGCACCGGACTGCCCGCCCACGTCGTCACCGCGACCTTGATGAAGCTGGAAATGCGGAAACTGGTGCGGGCATTCCCCGGATTCCGCTATGCGAGAAGATGAGGCGCAGTCAGGGATAAATCACTTTTCACCGCTACCAAGAGCGCCGAGATTTCAGACTTTTTCAAAAAAACCTTCGTCCTCCCTTGACGTTCTTAACGGCTTGGCGATGCGAATTCCTCTCTTACAAGCCACGAGCAAGATTCGCTCATGTTGGTGTCGGAAACGTCTTTTACCACCGCTCGGGATGGTCAGATGGACGCAAATGACGAACTCACCCAAGCCCGCGCCGAAGTCGTCAGCACCCGCAGTGAGGAGAAATCATCGAAGCATCACAGTGATCATCCTCCCCCATCTTCCCCCAACCTTCGATGTATTGCGCTGTAGTCCGCAGTTTCCGATGACCCGCGAATGACCTTGCTAGCCACCTTAGTGCTCGCGTAGATATCGCCAACCGCACGGCGGGGAAATCATCTGTCTCTCGATTCGGACCATGGCGCTGTGCCATTATCCACTACGGGGCCGGTAGCATTCTCAGCACTCCAAGCGCGGACACATCAAGATCGGGCCTGTAGCTCAGCGGTTAGAGCAGGGGACTCATAATCCTTTGGTCGTGGGTTCAATCCCCACCGGGCCCACCTCATTTTCTGGTGGGATCAGGGTGGAGGGATTGGGAGTGCGGGCTGCGAGAATCTATTTTGCGGGTTCGAGGATAGACTCTTTGCAGGGCGCGGGATCTTCTTTTAGATCACGGGAGATGTGGGAAACGATGTTATCCGGTGGAATGTGGCAGGGCGTGGGGACCGGTGTGGCGTGGCTGGTGACGGGATGCTTGCTGGTGGCGGGGGCGGTGGGGTGTGTGCTGCCGGTGTTGCCGGGGCATTTGATTTTGCTGATCGCGGCGGTGGCTCACCGGCTGATGCTGGGTGAGGCGGCGGGGCTGCGGTGGTGGTCGTTTGGGGTGCTGGTGGTGTTGATGGCGATTTCCCAAACGTTTGAAATGCTCAGCGGTGCGGCGGGTTCGAAATGGTTTGGCGGGACGCGCTGGGGGGCAGTGGGGGCGCTGGTGGGAACGGTGGTAGGGTTGTTTTTCCTGCCGTTCGGGTTGCTGCTGGGGCCGTTGATCGGGGCGTTTGTATTGGAAATTTTGGTGGCGCGGAAGCAGCCGAAGTCGGCGGCGGTTTCGGGAGTGGGCTCGGTGGTGGGCACGCTGGCAGGGATGGGCGTGAAGGCGGTGGTGGGGCTGGTGATGATCGGGTGGTTTTTCCTCGATGTGTTTTGGATCGGAAAATGACGAGCGTGAGGGGTGGCAGGTTTTTCGCGCGGCCTAAAAGCCAAATTCAGCGCAGTTTTTGCTTGGAATCCTCCGGCTGGCGGTCCATCGCTCTGCCGCCGCTCCCTGGACGGTCGCAGTTTCCGCGCAAGCGGGAGGTGAGGAAAGTCCGGACACCACAGGGCAACGTGCCTCATGAAAGTGAGGGCTGGGAACTGCGAGGAACCTAGACAGATAGTGCAGCAGAAAGATACCGCCGATGGGCCGCAAGGTCACAGGCAAGGGTGAAATGGTGGAGTAAGAGCCCACCGCGAATCCGGGTAACCGG
>JAYUHS010000104.1:0-31689 GCA_043766715.1 Luteolibacter sp. | reverse complement strand
AGATCAAAAGCAAATCCCTCACATTCTCGAAATCTCTCCGTCTTTCCCCGCGCACCTACTCCAAACATCCAATCCGTAAGCCTTTTCTCGCAACACTTTAGTCACTTTCCTTCCTCATGAACTTCTCCTCGCTCACCCGTACTGGTATTGATGGCGTTTGACCTTGGGGAATAAGCTTTACGAGATCATACTTAACTCATGCCAGACCTCGTTCGAGTTGAGCCGATCGCCTTACTCCCTACGAAGGCCGGATGCGCGGTGTTCTTGGGCGATGGCAATAAATCCATCGTATTTTACATCGATCCAAGTGTAGGTGCCTCCATCAATGCGTGTTTGAGCGGCCAAGCACCGCCTAGGCCTCTGACTCACGATTTGTATCTGCTGACTCTCCAAGCGTTTGGAGCACGTGTTACTCGTGCTGTTATCGTCCGGGTCGATCAAGACATCTATTATGCAAGGCTGTTTCTTGAAGCGGAAAACGAAATCATGGAGCGTAAAATCGTTGAACTCGACGCGCGGCCATCAGATTGCCTAGCAATCGCCGCTCGCTGCGGGGCTCCATTTTTTGTGGTTAGAGAGCTGTGGGAAAATCTCGAGGACATGTCAGCAGTGCTGAAGGACATGCAGGAAGGCAACGGCGGCGATGATCATAGGCCCCCGGATCTCGGTGTCCTGTGAATTTTCGACGAATCCCTCTTGCGGCACTCATCAGCAGTTTTATTCTGAAAAACTATCATGAGCACTGTCGCACCCACACTTCCCGCCTACTTCCACGAGGAAATTTTGCTTCACCCGGAAAACCGCGAATTTCCGCCGTTCGATCTGGTGCGGCTCCTCGGAACTGTTTTCGAACCCACTCAAGGTTGTCGAGTTTGCATCCTGATCGACTTCGATGAACCACAGAATCTGATCAAGAATTTCAACTTTCTCGACCAGCCAGACTTCCCGGTTCAGAAAAGTGCCTACCAGCATTTTTACCAAGGCCTCCAGAACGGGGCTCTCGACGACCTTGGAATGACAGGTGGGGAGATGTTTGCGTTCCGCTGTACCCACGGTTCCAATCTGGATCTTGAAGATGAGGTCTGGGATACTGAGGGAAATCTGCTCTCACTCGATGCCGATTTGTATCCAAATTACGACATCATTCTCTGTATTTCTACCTTCTCAGCGACCGCCCCGCTCACGGCTAAGTGCAAGCAATACGGGTTCCGCGGAGCGACCCTTCACGGGCTGAACGACATCATTCTCAACTCCGGCCTCGCGGTGGATTACCACGAAGTTTCAGGCGACTCCGAGCGACTCCGTGCAGCCCTCACAAACGCCGACTCGATCGAGATCGACTTCGCGCTCGAGGACGGCCGTGTCCTGACCGCATGGCTCGGCCTTGATGGCCAAGACGCTCAGAAATCCCATGGCCTTTGTATCGGAAAAACTCCCGACATCGCCAATCTGCCCGCTGGTGAGGTTTATTTCGTCCCCGTAGATGCCCGTGGCCAATTCCCGATGAAGTATCCAGACGGCACACTCGGCGTCCTTGAGGTGAAAAACCGCTGCATCATTCATTCAACGCTCATTCGCGGAAATCAGGCCACCATTGACGAACACAACGCCCGTCTCGCGGACGATCCCATGACTGGCACACTTGGCGAGCTTGGTTTCGGCACACAGGTGCTCCCCGTTTCTGGGGCGGACATCCAAGACGAAAAAGTCCTCGGCACCTGCCACCTCGCCACCGGTCGCGACGACCATCTCGGCGGTGACATCCTGCCGAGCATGTTCAAAAAACATGCCAACTCCACCCACGACGACATCCTCTTCGCACCGCACAAGACGCCAAACTTCAATATCAGCCAAGTGCGGATGAATCGCGGAGACCAACAGGAAGTCCTCATAGAGAATTTCCTACCCGCTCGCTACTTGATCGATGCACTCGCAGCGGATCGGTAAATGGGGCGAAATCTTCTTCGTTGTAGGATCGTAGCGAACGGGATAACACAGTGACGCCAATCTTTGGTTTGTCACTGTCACCCATTCGCCTACGTTTTTACGCATTATGAAGAGACTCATCGTTCCAGCCATCGCCATTTATTTAGGCGGAAATGCTTTCACCGCCGAGGTGCCTGCCGCTCGGCCATTGTTCAATGGCACCGACCTCAGCGGTTGGACCGGAGACGGTTACATCGTCGAAGATGGGGCAATTGTATGCACTCCAGAAGGAAAAAACCTAGTTACCGATCAGACGTTTGCTAACTACGTTTTGGAATTTGATTACAAACTTCCACCGGGTGGAAACAACGGGCTCGGCATCCATTATCCCGGCACCGGTGATGGTGCGTATGTCGGGATGGAAATTCAGATCCTCGACAATTCCGACCCTAAATACAGCCAGCTCAAGGACTACCAATTCAACGGCTCACTCTACACCCTCGCGGCAGCGAAGAAAACAGGACTCAAGCCCGTCGGTGAATGGAACCACGAGAAAGTCAGCGTCGCAGGCTCCGGCGTCATCGTGGAACTCAACGGTGAAATCATCCTTCGCGCCAATCTCGACGACCTCAGCGCGAAAAACCCCGCTCACCAAGGCGCGAAACGCCGCGCTGGACACATCGCTTGGCTTGGCCACGGCGACCGCGTTTCCTTCAAAAATATCCAAATCCTCGAAACGCCACCACCCGCTAACACTGAAGGCGTGATGGCCGCTGGTTTTAAGCGCCTCTTCACCGGCCAAAATCTCGACGGCTGGAAACACGGAAACAATCCGGAATGGACCGTTTCCAATGGCATTCTCAAACACACCGGCAAGGGCGGTGAACCCGCCGATCTCTGGACGGAAAAGGACTACGGCGACTGCACGCTCGTCTTCGATTGGCGCTGGAGTGGCAAGGGTTCTCCCGAAAAACGCCCAACCATCCTCCCAGACGGCAGTAGCAAGCTCGGCGCGGACGGCCAACCTGAGCTCGCGGAAATCCAAGAGTTCGACAGCGGGATCTACCTCCGTGGGAACGCCGAAAGCCAAGTCAATCTCTGGAACTGGAACGTCGGCTCCGGTGAAGTTTACGGTTACCGGACCAATCCAGCGATGTCCGCCGAGGTCAGAGCTGGAGTCACTCCGAAAACAAAAGCTGACAGCCCCATCGGCGAGTGGAACCGGACGATGATCACAATCAAGGGCGACCGGCTGACGGTCTCGCTCAACAGCCGCGTCGTCGTGGATAACGCACAGCTCCCCGACGTCCCCGCTCGCGGCGCAATCGGCATCCAGCATCACGGCTCGGCGATTGATTTCGCCAATTTCTGGATCAAAGAGCTCTGAAATCTCTAACCTCCCCGGCGTAAGTTGTAAATTACTCACTTGGCAGCAGTGAAATGCCAAGTGAGGGGTTGGGCCTACCATGAACTACCGCGAGGCGATTGATTGGCTGTTCTCCACTCAGATGTTCGGGATCAAACTCGGACTCGACGGACCGCGCCGCCTGCTCAAGGAATTCCTCGCCCACCCTGCCCACGGCGTGAAGGTTATCCACGTCGCCGGGACGAATGGCAAGGGCAGCACGTGCGCCATGATCGACAGCATCGCCCGTGCCTGCGGCCAGCGTTGCGGGCTTTTCACCTCCCCCCATCTCATCGATTTCCGCGAACGCATCAAAGTCACCGGTGAGGAAATTCCCGAAGAAGACTGCGCCAGCCTGCTCACTGAGCTCCGCATCTTGTGCGAAGCGATGGAAAATCACCCGACGTTTTTTGAAATCGCACTGGTCCTCGCCATGCGCTGGTTCCGCATCAGGGAGTGCGAACTGATCGTCCTAGAAACCGGTATGGGCGGGCGGCTGGATGCCACCACCGCCGTCCCTGCCGATGTCTGCGTCATCACTCCCATCGGCCTCGATCACATGGAGTGGCTGGGAAATTCGCTCGAAGAAATCGCCATGGAAAAAGCGGGCATCCTCGTCCCCGGCAAGCCCGTCATTTCCGCGCCACAGCAGCCCGCCGCGACTCGCATTTTAGAACAGGAAGCAAATGAGCAGCGCTGCCCGCTCGAAGTTATCGAGGCCCCATTGCTCGGTTATCCAATGGCCCTCGCCGGAGCACACCAAGCTTGGAACGCCGCACTTGCCGTGGCCGCCCTGCACCGGGTCGGCATCGCCTTGAGCTCCGATAGCGTCAGCTACGGACTCCGCCATGTCACTTGGCTTGGGCGGTTTGAAATCATCCAGCCCCGCGTCGTTCTCGACGGTGCCCACAATCCTCAATCCGCCGGAGTCCTCGCCGCCACGTGGCGGCAACAGTTCCCCAACGAGAAAGCCGCACTTATCTTCAGCGCCGTCGGCGGTAAGGACATCGCCGGGATCTTGGAAGTCCTCGCCCCACTCGCGTCGGAACTTTTCCTCTGCCCCGTCAACACCCCACGAGCGGTTTCTGCCGCAGAACTGGCCAGTCACCTCCCCCACCATTCGCCGCCGCACCAGAACTTTGACACCTTTGAACAAGCCTTCACCGCCGCAAGCGCCCACCGCGACCCCATCCTCATCGCCGGCTCCCTTTTCCTCGTCGGCGAAGCGCGCGCCTTCCTCACCCGAGGAAATTTCCAGTCCAGCAGCCAATAACCTCCGCTCCTTCCCACCGTATGTCCCGCCCCGCAAAAGATGATGTCGAGCGCCTCAGTCGAGGCCTATCCACCCGCGCGAAAATCGGAAACCGCAGCATCGGCCACCGCCTGACACAAAAAGAGCGCCTCCTCTTCCAAGCGGCACAGCGTCAAGGCTTCCTCAAGCTGCCCGTCACCGGCATCCGCCCAAACGTCGCAAATGTTTATCGGCTGTGGTGCCAAGCCGCTGGCAAAACCTGTATCATCACCGGTGGGCGACCGATGGATTAGCCTCGGCGGGCTTCACCATTCGCAATTCTACCAAGTCAGGCGTGGCGGGTGGTGAAAAAAATTTGCATCCGGTTTTGGAGATCCTCGTAGAAGCACTTTTTAATCGCTTCGAAGGCAGCAAGTTTTTCGCCCTCGGCGAGACCGATGGACTGTTCCTCGATCTTCATTTTCGCGGCGAAGGACTTCTCCATTTCCACGATTGAGTCGAGGAATTCACGGGCAGCGCGGGTGTGCTCGACGCCATCGACCAACGCATTTTCGAGCTGCGGGTTACGGGTGACGGCCATGAGATTACCACTGGCGAGTTGCTCCATGTAGCGGGTCCGACTTTGTTTAAAGGCACGGTGCTCGGTGTCGAAGGTGATTTCATCCCGGTCCACGAGCGAGTCGTAGGGACCCGCCTTGGTGAAAAATTTCACAATCAGTGGGATGGTATCTACCAGCATAAAGAGCAGGGTGAGGATGAGGTAGGTGTAGAAGGCGAATTGGCCGCCTTCGTTTCCGGCTTGGAAAAGGGCGTGGAGGGCGAGCGTCTGGGTGAGGATGTCCCGGCGTGGCTCGGCACGCAGAGCGGTGAGGCGGTTCGTCTCCTCGGTGGCCACGCCGGCGAGCTCGCCTTGGACGCGGTTGAGCTCGGCGAGGCGGGTGTCGATCTGTTGCTTGATGGTGTCGCGGAGGGAATTTTGTTGGGTGACGAATTGGTCAGCTTGGTTGTTTTCGACCTTCTGTTTGAGCCCGGCGACGCGGGTGGCCTCGGTTTTGTTCGCGGTGGCGATTTCTGCCAGTTTCGTCTCGAAGAGCTTGATGGCGGCGGCTTCCGCTTGGCGGGACTGGGTCTGGAGGGTCGATTTCTCGGCGGTAAGATGGTCGAGCAGGCTGCCGAGGCGCTTGGATTCTTCGCGGCGTGGTTCGAGTTGGTCGGCACGGATCGAGCGAGCACGCGGACCTTCGCCACGCATCCCAGAACGTTGGCCGTTGAGCTCCCGCTCGAACTCGGCCTGCCAGAAACCGAGCTCGGTCTGGAGCGTAACGTAGGGCGGGGAAAACTCAGCGGTCTGTGTTTCAATCACACCGAGGCGCTCGCGAAACGGCTCGGTGCCTGCATCAATGGCAGCCTTGAGCTCGGTCTGCTGCTCGGCGGTGAGGCCGGGAATGGCGGACTTGGCATCCTGATTTTCCTGAAGGATGAAGCGGGCTTGGAAGGACTCGTTCCACTTGAGTCGCTGCTCGGCGAGCGCGGCTTCGAGGACACCGACTTGCTGGCGGACTTTTTCCTTCTCAGCGGCGAATCCGGTGCGGACGACCTCGATTTCCGCCGCGCGGTCCTTCTCAATCACCGAGGAAACAGTGTCGCGGAAAAGCAGTAAGACCAGTGGGTGGGCGATGGTGATTCCCATGAGAATCGCGACGACCAAGCGCAGGGAAAATTGTGAGAGCTTGCGGAAACCCGAGGCATACGCCCGGTAGCCAGCCAGCAGTGCGCGGTCGATGGTGAGGATGATGAAGGCCCAAACCCCGGCGACCGGGTAGATCACTCGGGCGTTGTCAGTGAGTGTCGAAAGTGCGTAGGCACAGGCAATAAAAGCAAACGCGCATGGCACCAACACGGTGGCTCCGAAAGCCACGTATTTCCGCTGCTCCCAAGCCGGACATTTTTCAAGAGTCTCAGTGCCAGCACCGGAGAGCCAAAAGAACGCGCGTTTCATTGAGTGCATGGATTTAGAAATGGAAAGAACGCCCTACTCATGGATCATCCTGGCTCTTTCAAAGTGATTTTAAAAAATCCAGAGGTCACGATCAGCGAGATCGAACACCCTCGCGGGGCGTCAGGTCAGTCCATCGGCATCGTCAAGTCCTTGAGAATCTTCTTTGCGAGGATTTCGTTGATTTCGCGGTGGCGGGGATTTCCCGGTTTCTGGATTGAAATAGATGTCGTGGCAGGAACCGTGTCGCAGCAGCCGACAACCTGCTCTTTCCAGTTTGGCCACGAGCTCCAGTCTTTTCACGCGATTTCGAGTTCCTCCTCTTTTCGGATACCGGGGATATCTCCGTTCCCAAAAAGTTTAAAGAGATCTCGGAGGTGCATTTTTAGATCTTCCAAGGTTTCGCCTTGGGTCCAGTGATCCGGGTAGTCATTTAGATAACCAAGATGTTTACCATCGGCCTCGCGCCAGTGGGTGATTTTCGCAACCATGGTATAGAATTACGACGGAGAGCGGAGTGAGCCAAGGCAAAAATCCCAAGCCACTCGTGTTTCAATGAAAAGCCTTCGACCCATTTTCACCCACCAGCCACGCCGCTAGGACAATTACCGCAACAAGTTCCAAGCCGTGACCAGTGCCTTGAGACCGGCCATTTCGATAGATGGATCCACCCCTGCGCCCCACAGGATGCGACCGTCGTCGGACTGGAGCTGGACATAGGCGGCAGCATTCGCATCCGACCCACCGCGCACGGCGTGGGAGCGATAGTCGGTCACTTTGAAATCCTTGAGGCCGATGCCTGCGAGGGCGTGGACAAAGGCGTTGATCGGGCCATTTCCGACTCCCTCGATGGCTTTCACCTCGCCGTGAAGCGTGATATTCGCTTGGCAGCGGACTTGCCCACGCTCGGTGGTGTGGTGGACGAGTTCGTAGTCGGTTACGTCGAGCGGAGTGATGCAGTTGACGAATTCTCGGAAAAACGCCTCGCCGATCTCGTCGATCGAGAGTTCGCGACCATGCTCGTCAGCGAGATCGTAAATCCGTTTTCCCACCTGTGGGTGCATGGTTTTCGGCAGATCGAAGCCGTGCTCACGGTCCAGCACGTAGGCGACCCCACCTTTCCCGGACTGCGAATTGATGCGGATGATCGCCTCGTAGGAACGCCCCAGATCTTGGGGGTCGATCGTGAGGTAGGGAACTCCCCACGGCAGGTTGGGATTCCCAACGATTTCCTTTTCGCGGCGGTCGAGGCCTTTTTTAATCGCGTCTTGGTGTGAGCCGGAAAACGCGGTGAAAACCAGCTCACCGGCATACGGCAGGCGTTCCGGGACGGAGAGCCGCGTCACTCGTTCATAGACATTGCGAATCGATTGGAGATCGGAGAAATCCAAACCGGTCGCCACTCCATGGCTGTTGAAATTCAGCGCCACGGTGACGATGTCGAGATTTCCCGTGCGTTCGCCATTGCCGAAAAGCGTGCCCTCCACCCGGTCCGCGCCTGCCATCAGCCCGAGTTCCGTAGCGGCCACGCCGGTGCCGCGGTCGTTGTGAGTGTGCAGCGAGACGATCACCGAATCGCGCCTGTCCAGATGCCGGCACATCCACTCGATCATATCGGCGTGGACGTTCGGCGTGGTCCACTGGACGGTGTCCGGCAGGTTGATGACCATTTTCCGCTCCGGCGTCGGTTGCCAGACGGCGATGACGCTGTTGCAACAATCCAAGGCAAAATCCAGTTCGGTATCGGAAAATGACTCGGGCGAATACTGCAACACCACCTCGGTCTGCGGGATCGTCGGCACGAGTTTTTTCACCAACTCCGCCCCATCCACCGCGATCTGCTTGATGGTCTCGCGCGACGCATCGCTGAAGGTCACCCGCCGCTGGAGCGGTGAAGTGGAGTTATAAATATGCACAATCGCCCGCTTCGCCCCGTCAATCGCCTCGAAGGTCCGGCGGATCAACGGCTCGCGAGTCTGCACCAGCACTTGGATCGTCACGTCCTCCGGGATGCGATTTTCATCGATTAGACGCCGGAGGAAATTGAACTCCGTGTCCGCTGCGGATGGGAAACCGACCTCGATCTGCTTGAAGCCCACGCGCACCAGCAGGTCGAAAAATTCCAGTTTCTCCTCGATCGACATCGGCTGCGGCAGCGCTTGGTTACCATCGCGGAGATCCACCGAGCACCACTCCGGCGCGTGGGTCAGCGTCTGGTCCGGCCAAGTGCGGTCCGGCAGAGAGACCGGTGGAAATGGGCGGTATTTCGAAATCGAGGTCGGGTGCATTTTTGAAAAAGGAAAGATCCGGAAAATTATTTTACCCCGGACCCTAGAAATTTCGCCCCTAGGGTCAAACGGCAAATACTCGTAACAACGGCTTTTCCCGTTGTAAGCTCGTCATTTCCTGTGATTGCTTCAGACGCAATTATGAAAAACATCGTGCTCCCCGCAGTCTTACTCATTTCCTCACTGATTCCCGCCTTCGCCATCACCGATGCAGAAATCACTCCTGCCGCCTTGGTCGGCAAGACACTGACGTTCACGATCGAAACCGCAGGCGGCGCCTTCGCCAACAAGGGATCATGGACCGGCACCTTCGGAAGCTCTACCTTCACCGTGGCCAATGTCATGGGAAACACCGTGAACATCAGCACTACCCACAGCACTACGCTTAGCGGGTTTACCGTCGTCACTCTTCCGGTGTATATACAAGGTTCTGGTTCTACCACCATCACACTCTTCACCAACTCCGGTGTCGGTAGATATGAAATGAATTTTTCCCCCGTGGACAGTGCCTATCAAATCGGCACCTTCACCATCGGCACCGCCGTGGTTCCCGGACCGGAAATCAGCCTCCAACAACCAGTCGGCACCAACCTCACCGATGGCAGCTCGAAGAAAAACTTCGGCTCCGTGAAAGTCGGCCAAGCCAGTGCAGCCAAGACCTTCACCATCAAGAATACAGGCAACGCCAAACTCACCGGCCTCGCCATTTCCAAAAGCGGCAAAAACGCCCCCGATTTCACCGTCACCCCACTCGCCAAGACCACCCTCGCACCCGGTGCCAGCATGACCTTCAAGTCCACCTTCAAGCCCAAGACCAAGGGGGCGAAAACCGCCGTCATCAAGATCAAGAGCAACGACAAGGACGAAAGCGTGTTCGACATTTCCGTCACCGGCTCAGGCGTGAAGTGACCCATCCCGGAATTAAGCCAACAATCAAATCATGAAAAACCTCCTTCTCGCCGCCGCCATCACGCTTTCCGCCTTCGCCAGCGCCAAGGCACAAACTTCCGCCGACACCCGCCCCGCCACTGCTAGAAAACCGGAAATTTCGATCAACAACGGAACGTTTACCGATGGAAAGGCCGTGCTGAATTTCAACACCCAAGACCTCGGGCTGGTCAGTGAGAGCCAGACGCTCACCATCGACAACATCGGCACCGCCAAACTCACCGGACTCAAGCTCGTCATCGACGGCCCCGGTAAGGCCAATTTCAAAGTCACAAAAATCCTCAAAACCAGCCTGTCCCCCAACTTAAGCACCTCGTTTAAAATCAAGTTCAAGCCCAGTCAGAAAAAGCCCGTGACCGCCACGCTTCACCTCCTGAGCAATGATGCGGATGAGAAATCCTTCGACATCAAGCTCAATGGCCGCGTCGGCGTTATCATTACGCCCTTCGTTCTCTAAGTTCGCCCTCTAGCGCGTCACCCCACGCTGGGATTTCTCCACGAAATCAATCAGATGCGCCACATGCGGCGAATCGCCAGTGTGGGTCGCCTTGAGCGAGCTGATCGAAGTCGCGAGGTTCCCGTCCTTCTTCAGAAACAGCTTCTTGTAGGCCGAGCGGATCGCCTTGATTTCATCCTCCGCGAAACCCCGGCGCTGTAACCCCACGAGATTGATGCCCCGCGTGCTTGCCGGATTTCCATCCACGATCATGAAGGGCGGCACGTCCTGAGTGATTTTCGAGCAGCCGCCGATGATCGAATGCTTGCCGATCCGGCAAAACTGATGCACCGCCGCCACCCCGGAGACGATCGCATAGTCGTCGATGATGATGTGGCCGGCGATCCCGACGGAGTTTGATAAAATGATGTGGTCCCCGAGCTGGCAATCATGCGCGACGTGCGAGTAGCACAGCAGCAGATTATGCGAGCCGATCCGCGTCGGCAGCTCTGCAAACGTCCCGCGGTGGACCGTGACATTCTCGCGGAACACATTCTCGTCCCCCACCTCCAAGTAAGTCGGCTCGCCGATGTATTTTAAATCCTGCGTCTTCCCACCCAGCATCGAGAACGGGAAAAACTCATTCCCGCGCCCGAATTTCGAGTGCCCCTCCAGCACCACATGCGAGTGCAGCACGCAATCGTCTCCCAGCTCGACATCCGCACCGATGACACAAAACGGCCCCACATAGACATTCCGCCCGAGCTTGGCGGCGGGAGAAACAATGGCAGAAGGATGAATCACCCGACGACTGTCAGCGCATGAGTCCCGAAATGACGAGGTTTTTTTCCTCACGACCCGCTCAGTGGGATTCGTATTTGAAACCGCTCACCCGCCGCCTAACCTCCGCCATGATCGCTGACCCTCAAGGAAACACTGCCGCCGGGTGGTGCTGGGACCATTCCTATGCCCGCTTGCCAGAAATTTTCTTCACCCGCACTCAGCCGACTCCGGTCGGGGCACCCGCGCTCACCCTGCTGAACCGCCCGCTTGCGATTTCGCTGGGGCTAGATCCTGACGCCTTGGAAAAGGCAGCAGCCATTTTCGCCGGAAACGAAATCCCTCCCGGCTCGGACCCCATCGCCCAAGCCTATGCCGGCCACCAATTCGGCAACTTCACCAACCTTGGCGATGGCCGGGCCATTTTGCTTGGCGAGCACCTCACCCCCAGCGGCCAGCGGCTCGACATCCAGCTCAAAGGCCCCGGTCGGACGCCCTATTCCCGTGGCGGCGACGGTCGGGCGACTCTCGGGCCGATGCTCCGCGAATACATCATCAGCGAGGCCATGCACGCCCTCGGCATCCCCACCACCCGCAGCCTCGCCGTCGCCACCACCGGCGAGGACGTATTTCGTCAGGAAACCCTTCCCGGCGCCGTGCTCACCCGCATCGCCGCCAGCCACCTTCGCGTCGGCACTTTTCAATACGCCGCTGCCCACGAAGACCTCCCTGCCCTCCGCGCCCTCGCCGACTACGCGATTCAAAGGCATTTCCCCGAGCTCGCCGGTCCCGAGACCTGCTACTACGACTTTTTCCTCGCCGTCATGGACCGCCAAGCCGCGCTCATCGCCCAGTGGCTGTGCGTCGGCTTCATCCACGGCGTCATGAATACCGACAACATGGCCATCTGCGGCGAGACCATCGACTACGGCCCCTGTGCCTTCATTGATGACTACGATCCCGCCACTGTCTTCAGCTCCATCGACCACCAAGGCCGCTACGCCTCCGACCAGCAGCCACAAATCGCCCGTTGGAATCTCGCCCGCCTCGCCGAGTCCCTCCTACCCCTGCTCCACCCGGACTCAAAAATCGCCGCCGACCTCGCCAACGAGGCTCTCAGCACATTTGAAAATCGTTTCCAAGGCCACTGGTTGCGCGGCATGAGATCCAAGCTCGGCCTCTTCACGGCGGAAAATGACGACGCCGCACTCGTCCAAGAACTCCTCGACGGGATGCACGCCCACCACCTCGATTTCACCAACACCTTCCGCACCCTCAGCACAGAAACCGCCATCGCCGAGCCGCCGTTCACCCACGCCGGATTCCTCGACTGGCACGCCAAATGGTCCGCCCGCCTCACTCGCCAACCCCAGTCCGCCCGCGAATCCGCCGAGGAAATGCGCGGCCACAATCCCGCCGTCATCCCACGGAACCACCAAGTCGAGCTAGCCCTCGCTGCCGCCGTCCAGCACGGAGATCTCAGCGTCACCCACCGCCTCCTCGCCGCCCTCGCCGATCCCTACGGCCCCACTCCATCACCGGAATTCACCACCCCACCGCCCGCCAACGCCGCCGCCTACCAGACCTTCTGTGGCACCTAAATCCGAGACCGGCCCCACTACCAATAGCGACTTTTCAGTAGCACTGCAGTTTGGCACTTTTCGCGCTAACACCGCTAATAGTGGCCGAAAATTCAAAAATAGCAGTCGGTTATTTTGACTCCGGATCATTAGCTAACAACGTAAAATCAAAAACCACTTCGGATGTGAGCTTTTCGATTTCATCCGTTGCGAAGTATTGGCAGGCTCGATAGAGCGCCTCGACTTTGTTGAGAATTGAGGGCCTGACATTTATCGACCAAGTAATGAACGACTTGTAAGGTTCTTGAAAATTGCGAATCCGTGCTCGGACTTGGCTCAGCATTTGGCCTCGCAAAATATCGTCCGGCCAAACGGATACCCAATAGGCGCAAGTTTTGCATCCTGCCTCACAATATTGACCATCGTGCGAAAGAAACGATTCCCAGCCACTGCTTGCCAAGGATAACTTGACCTTCTGGTCGTCTCGCCGCTTTTCGTTGTTACAGCGCCTGCACGCCATTGCGACGTTGCCTGGCACGTGAAGTCCTGCCCGGAAGCGATTCATCCCGTCGAGGTGCTCAACTGAAGCCCGGTCGAGCTCCAGATTGCGTTCGCAATAGAGGCAGCAATGCCCGAAGGATTTGAGGACACTTTCTCGATACCGAATATCTGCAACCGTCATGCCCCCTGCAACACATGCCCGGCGGCTGACTTCATGCAAAAACATGCTCACCAGCTTGTTGGCGACATCGGATTTCGCTCGTCCTGTCGCCTTCTTGAGCGCCTTAGCCGAGTCAAAGTCCATCCTCACCCCCTTCTAAAACTGAAGGCCCACCTGTCGTCTGAACACCCAGTAGCCAACGAACATCCACCTTCAAAACCTCAGCAAGCACCGGCACCTCAAAATCGAACACGCACCTTTGGGCAGACTCGATCTTCGTCATCGCAACTCGATCCAAAGTTATCCCCTTGGCAGCAAGACGTCCAGATAGCTGGTCCTGAGTCAGCGGCGGATCAAAAGCGAGTCGCGCACGGCGAACACGTTGGGAAATGATATTCTTGTCGGATTTATCTCCACTCCTTGGATTTCTCACCCACGCAAGATAGCAATCGAACTTGCTTAAAGAGTTCTTTTGAAGAACATTGTTCGCGTTAAGAACATTGCCAGTTGCCTACCTCGAGTCGTCTACACTATGAGCTTCAATATTTCAAAATCCGATCCCAATTTGGTAAATCAACTGATGATGAATTTAGATCTGCTGCCTCCGCATGATCCGAATCGCTTTCGATCACTTGATAGCTACGAAGATCCAAATACTACAAACTCCGAGAGGGCGAGCTTCGCGATTGATGCATTGGCCGCGTTCCAAAAAGTTTGCCACATGAACGAGAAATCTAGTGTGGCAGTGGCCGATTTGATTTGCGATCTGCTACATCTAGTCCACTCAGGCGAATGCAGCCCGAAAGATGTTCTCAAAAGTGCTCTTACTCATTTCATCGCCGAAGCTGGATAATAGACATTCCCCTTCCGGAGTTTGGAAGAAACGACCGCCGTTTCCATCCTTGGATCTCTAAAATTTCAATTCATTAAATCATCAGATATTCGATGATTACTCATGTTTGTCAGATACTCCTTTGACAGTAGCACGTGAAGGGGAAGTAAACGGTCAATCGATACAACTCCGCTGCCCCGGCTGAATTCACTACTCACCGCCCGCCAGCGCCCCCACCTACCAGACCTTCTGCGGCACCTAAATCCGACGTTTTTTCCAACCACGACCGCCTCCAAGTTCTCCCTCGCAGGCATCTTCGTTGATAGCCCAGCCCTGCTGGGTAATGCCTTTAAGGATTCGGAAACACGCAAGCTCAAGGAGTGGTGGACTCCGATCCGCCATGCCCATGGGGAGCCAATAGATGGAGAGAATCGCTTTTCATTGGCCTCCCATGGGCAGGCGATTCGGAGATCACCCCTCCTTGGGAAGAGGCTCGCACCTCACGGTCTCATCCTCCTCATCTGCGTCTATCTGAGTCCATCTGCGGTTAATCACTCTTCATTTACCGTCGTCTGATGAGGCCTCATCGATCTTAGGTTTCTATCACCGGCATCGGAGTTCTCCTTGGCGAACGTTCCAATCCTTAAACGCATTGGTTTTCAGGCGTCATCCCGGACCCATCATTTTTCA
The DNA here is from genome assembly GCA_043766715.1 of Luteolibacter sp. Lineage (GTDB taxonomy): Bacteria > Verrucomicrobiota > Verrucomicrobiia > Verrucomicrobiales > Akkermansiaceae > Luteolibacter. The sequence goes on along the minus strand of JAYUHS010000104.1, from coordinate 16,895 downwards.
TCCTCCGCGTCATTGCTGCGCCCGATTCATGATGATACCCTCTAGCCATGAGTACGATTACCTTGGAACTCGAAGACCATCTCGCTGCCACCTTGGCGCGGGCTGCGGAAGCAGACCACAAACCGCTATCCGTGTGGGTGGTAGAGCGATTAAAAGCCGCCGCATCTGAAGACCTCGCCACCCGAAATGGCTACCCTGCCGGCTATTGGAAACTCTTCTCCACCCTAGACGACACCTCCGGATTGGAAGCCCCGGATCGCGGTCCTACCCGAGCCATCAGCGGCCCTGATGCCCTCTGAAAAGATGACTTGGTTCCTCGACACCAACATCGTGATCTTCTGCCTGCGGGGGAAATCACCGTCCGCAATGGGGAGAATCATGAACACTCCGGCGGCCGCTATTAAAACCCCCTTTCAGGTCAAAGCGGAACTGCTCCATGGCGCGGCGAAGAGCAACAGGCCCGATGAAGGTCGCCGAACCGTGTTGGAATTCATCCATCCGTTTCAGTTGATCCTGCCGAGTGATGAAATCCTCGAGCACTACGTGACGATTCGATCAGAACTGGAAAGATCTGGATCGGTGATCAGCGAGGCCGACCTCTGGATCGCCGCCACCGCTCTCGCCAGTAATGGAATCATCGTCACCAACAACATCAGGGAATTTGCTCGTGTCCCGGGGCTGACCATCGAGGACTGGACGAAATCTCAGGACTCACCAAGGGAACTGGCCTGACAAAAAGTCGTTTTCTCTGTTACGCTTTTTGTTTTCGCCGCCGCCAAGGAAGAAAAGGTTTTTCGGTCAATGCCTTTAAGGATTCATTCCACCCGGTCTCGTCGTCTGAAGTCTGTTTCCCCCGCGCCGGGAAACGAAAAGGCCCGCAGGTGGCCGGTCTCTGACCGCCTCCTGCGAGCTGTTATTCTGGACACTCTTTTACATCGGCACTGGCGGCACCTTGGCGGTGCGTGGCGCGCGCTCGATGTGGCTTGCTGTGATCCATTCTGCCAGTTTCCTCGCATCTGCTCGGCACTTGTTTTTGATGATCGGGTCCAGCCGCCGCAGGGCCGCCGTGCCTGCCCGGATCGCCCTATCAAGCTCACGCGTCGCTCCCACTCGCTCCGTCAAGCCGCCGCCTTGGTCGTCTTCTGCCGCGTCGAAGGCGGCGATGTCTGCTGCCAGATCGGTCAGGAAATCCTCAGGCATTTCATACGCGATGAACTGCGGCTTCAGCGGCGTGGCGTCTGCTAAAAATGCCCGTGCGGCGATGAGCACCGCCCCGTAGCCCGAGGAGCGAGGCATCCGGAATTTCTCGTCGAAACCCGGCATTTCATAAGCCATCGACTTCGCTGTGCGGTTGATCGCCTGCAAGTCATCGTAGAGTTCATCATAGAGGTCGGCCTTGGTTTGCGAGCCGGCTCGGGTGTCGCCGTCGCTGGTCGCTTGAGCGGTGCCGCTGTTGGTCGCATCGCTGGCCGCTTGGCGGATGATCGTCAGTAATTCCGCGGTCTTCTTCCCTGCCGGGAAATCTTCCGGGTGGAGCTTCGCATAGCCGTCCACGCGGCCAAAGGTGGTGGCGTGAGTCATTTGTTTTCCAGTCATGTTCTTGGTGTTTTCCGGGGTTCTGAGGTTTGGTTTTGGGTGAGGGGCGTTATTTTTTCCCCAACGATGTCCTGCTAACACGATTCTCGCCGGAAACGCTAGCAACGATTTAGACACCTTCGGGCTCGTCTGTTGGCATCCCGGGTGCGTCTGTTCGCATCCCGGGTTCGTCTGTTCGCATCCCGGGTTCGTCTGTTCGCATCCCGGGTTCGTCTGTCCACATCTCGGGTTCGTCTGTTCGCATCCCGGGTTCGTCTGTCTGCATCCCGGGTGATTCTGACGAGTGGGCGGGGTTTATTTCGTCGAGGGCTGTAGGAAATAGAAATTGGCGAGGTGGGGAAATGGCGGCAAGTTCCCTGCCGAAGATGGCCATGGGGAATCCGCGTGAAAATTTGTTGGCCGTTTTTCTGAAAAGTCGGCGGGCGAGGCTGGACCCGGCGGCGTTCGGATTCGATTCCACCCGGCGCAGGACCGCCGGACTGAGGCGGGAAGAGGTCGCGCAGCGTGCCCATGTGAGTGCGACTTGGTATACGTGGCTGGAACAGGGCCGGGGCGGCGCTCCTTCTGCGGATGTGCTCGACCGGATTTCCCGTGCGCTGGCGCTGACCGCGGCCGAACGCGAGCACCTTTTCCTGCTGGCGCGGAATCGCTTGCCAGAGGTGGCCTATCAAGAGGTGGCTGGCGTCACGCCCCAACTCCAGCGGGTGCTGGATTCTCTGGTCGCGAGTCCGGCGATTGTGAAAACCTGCGACTGGGACATCATCGCATGGAATCGTGCGGCGACGCTGGTTTTGACCGACTATGCCGTCCTCACGCCCGGCGAGCGGAACATTTTACGGCTGTTGTTTTGTAATCCTGCGGTCCGGTCACGGATGCCGCATTGGGAGGCGGACGCACGTCGGGCGGTGGCGACTTTCCGGCTGGAATCGACGCGGGCCGGGGCGAGTGGCAAGGCGCGGGGACTGGTGGAAGAGTTGAGCGGATCCAGCGCCGAGTTCGCAGCGATGTGGAGCGATCATGACGTCCTCAAGTATGGGGAGGGGACGAAATACGTCGAGCACCCGCAGGCGGGGACGATCTCGCTGGAATATTCATCCTTCGCGGTGGACGACGCACCGGACTTGGGGCTGGTGATTTACACGCCATCCACGGCGATGGACTTGCAGCGGATCCAATCGCTCACGGCAGGCTGATCGGCTCGGAGACGGGTAGAGTCTATACCGGTATAAGGTCACGACTTTTCAAATCCTGCGGGGCGTGTGAAGGGTTTAGCAGAGTTCAACAACCCAACCACCCACCGACCCCATGCGACTATTCATCACCGGAGCGACCGGATTCATCGGCACCGCCGTCGTCAGCGAACTACTCACCGCGGGCTACGAGGTACTGGGATTGGCACGGAGCCAGGCGGCTCGTGATTTACTCAAAAGCCGGGGCGCGGAGGCCCATGCGGGCGAGCTTTCGGATCTGGAGAGCCTCGCAGCCGGGGCGAAAGCGTGCGACGGCGTAATCCACCTCGCATTCATCCATGATTTCTCAACCTACCTCGCAAATGCGGAGGTGGATCGGCGAGCACTGGAGGCCATGGCCGGAGCGATGGAGGGGACGGGTAAACCGCTGGTCGTGACTTCGAGCGCCGCCGTCTTGAAGCCCGGGCGGATCGGCACCGAGCGGGATGCGCCAGAAAATGAGGGCCTCGGCAGCATCCGTGCCGCCTCGGAACAGGTGCTGGCGGCTGCAGAAAGAGGAGTCCGGGTCTGTGCGGTCCGGCTCCCACCCTCCGTCCACGGCACGGGCGACCACGCCTTCGTCCCGGCGATGATCGAGACGGCGCGGCGTCAGGGATTCTCGGCTTACATCGGCGATGGCGCGAATCGCTGGCCCGCGGTCCATCGGCTCGATGCGGCTCATTTATTCCGACTGGCACTGGAAAAGGCGACGCCGGGCAGCCGTCTGCACGGCGTGGCGGAAGAAGGCATCCCGGTGAGGGACATCGCAGAAACCATCGCCCAAGGGCTCAGCATCCCGCTGCGCAGTATTTCCGCCGACGAGGCTGCGGCGCATTTCGGCTGGCTGGCCGCCTTCGCCGCGATCGATCTCCCGATTTCCAGCACGCTCACTCAGACTTCGCTGGGTTGGCATCCTCAACAACCCGGTTTACTCGAAGACATGCGAGAAAACGGCTACTTCTAAACAACCATGAAATACACATCAGTCGCCCTCGTCACCGGGGCTAATCAAGGCATCGGCCTACAAATCGCCAAGGACCTCGCCGCACACGGGCTGACCGTGCTCGTGGGTTCGCGGGATTTCGCCAAAGGAAAAACCGCCGCAGAGAGCGTGGGACCAGACGCTCACGCGCTCCAACTCGACGTCACTGATGCAGAATCCATCTCCGAAGCGGCGGCGCGTATCCGCCGTGAATTCGGCCGGCTGGACGTGCTGGTGAACAACGCGGGCATTACTCACGGCGGTGGGCCGGGCCTGTCATTGGAGGAAATTCTCAAATCTGACCGCCCGAGTACGGTGGCGATGGGCGACTTGCGCCAGGTCTTCGAAACCAATGTCTTCGGCGTGGTCGCGGTGACTCAGGCGATGCTGCCGCTTCTGCGGGAATCACCGGCGGGCCGGGTGGTGAATGTGTCGAGCACCATGGGGTCGCTGTCGATGAATGCAGATCCTCATTTCCCCTACCGATCCATGTTGGGTGTCGCTTACGGGCCTTCGAAATCCGCGCTGAATGCCATCACCCTCGCCTTCGCCACCGAGCTGGAATCTACGGGCGTCAAGGTCAACAGCGTTTGCCCAGGCTACACGGCCACGGCGCTGAATGATTTCCAAGGGCCGCGCAGCGTCGAGCAGGCTGCGCGTGAGCCGGTGCGGCTTGCATTGCTAGACGCGGATGGCGCGACTGGCACTTTCTCAAATGAGGACGGTCCGCTGGCGTGGTGATCATTTACCCAGTAGCGATGATCGCAGCGGCGGTCTTATTTCCTGAAACGACTGCCCCCTCGATGGAGGCGGTGGTGGTATGATCACCGCAGAGGTAGATCCCGTCCTGCACGAGGTAACCGGGCGACGGTGCTCCGGGTAGCTGCTCGGGCAGGGCGTGGCGGATCACATCGGTCCGGAGGTGCTTCCATGTGTCCACTTTCTCTCCGAACCATGATCTCAATTCCTCCCGGACTTGCTGCGGGATGTCGGGTGCGCGGTGGAGGCCAAGCAGGCTCACGGAGAGCAGCGATTGGCCCGGAGGCGCATAGCCCGCAGCGACATCTGAGGGGACGCAGAAGTTATTCACCAGCCCGCGGCCGCTCGCGTTGAGGGCGATGATCGGTTCGCCCAGTGGTGATTCGGGTGCGCTGTAGTAAACATTCGTGACGGCTCGCCAAGCCGGTGCCTGTTTTTCAAAACTCGGAATGATCTCCGCCGTTTGCGCGGCATGGGTGGCGATGACGACGCGGCGGCCTTGGATTTCCTCGCCGCTGGTGAGGAGAACGCGGTCACGGCTTGCGGAGGAGACTGCGGAATCGATGCGGATAGTCTGCGGGGGCAGACGATGGGCGAGCTGAAGCGGGATCGCACCCATGCCCCGCGCCGGAAGAGTCGCATGACCTTCGCTGAACATTTTAAAGGTAAACTCGAACATCCGGCTGGAGGTGCGGAGTTCATTTTCAAGGAAAATCCCGCCGTAAAATGAGCGGAAGAATCCGTCGATCATCGCCGGGGTGAATCCGAAGCTGCGGAGGAATTCCTGCGTTTCCTGATCCGGGCGGTCTGCGATTTCCTCACGGCTGCTACCCATGACCCGGAAGCGAAGGAGTGCGACGCGGAGCTTGTCATAGAAGGTGCCGACCGGTGCTCGCACCCCACTCAGCAAGCTCCGAGGGTAGCGAAATGGGTCCATCACGCGGATCAACCGTTTTCCATCATAAACTAACGCGCCGGCAGCGAACGGCTGAAGCTGGAGCGCCTCTAAATCCAGCAACTTGCCCGCTTCCGGGTAAGCGCTCAGATAGACTTGGAACCCTCGATCGAGCAAAAAATCATCCACGCGATCCGTTCGGACGCGCCCACCGACACCGTCGCTGGCCTCGATGACTTGGACGGGAATCCCCGCCTCGTGCAGCCGCAAGGCACAGGTAAGCCCAGAAATACCGGCACCGACGATCAGGACTGGGAGTGCGGTGGCGGGCATCGCGGCCATCATTGCGCCGGTCCGGGACTTCGCAAGCCGGGGGTGGAAGAGTTTTGTTTGTTAAATCCAGAGGTAACAGTTACAGGTCTCTTTTCCTTCGCGCCGCCACCCATGACGGCCGCTGGATTCCCCACTACATCCTATTTTCCCATGCCGCCCTTCTACGTCATCGGCCATAAGAACCCGGATACCGACGCGATTTGCTCGGCCATCGGCTACGCTGCCCTACTCTGTGCGGTGGGTGAGGAGCCGAATGCGATCGCCGCGCGCTGCGGGGAAATTTCCCAGCGGACCAAGTGGGTGCTGGAGCGTGCAGGACTGGATGCTCCGGTGATGCTGACGGATGTGCGGGTGAGTTCTGGGATGATTTGCCACCGCAAGATCATCAAGGTGAGCGTGGCAGACACCTTCCTGACGGCCTACCGGCGGATGCTTGCGGCGGAGATCCGCTGCGTGCCGGTGGAGGATGACCAAGGAAATCTCTGCGGAATTCTACGTTATTTCGATTTACTCAAGCTACTCCTCCCTGCGGATACCGAGGGCCTCAGCGTCCGGACGGTCCATGTTTCCCTCGCCAAACTGGCGGACACCATCCAAGCGGAGAGCCTCGGCGCGGTGCTGCCGCCGCCGGAATTCGAGGAAGATTTGATCTTACTCGTCGGCGCGTCCTCCCAGACCACGGTCGAAAAGCGGCTCAAGCAGGCAGTCGTGGAGGGAAACGTCGGGAAATTTCTCGTCATCTGTGGTGACCGACCGATCGTCCAGCGCTACGCAATCGACCACGAGGCGCGGGCCTTACTCGTCACCGGCGACAATGCCGTCTCGCCAGAAATCCTCGCCTATGCCGTGCGAAAAGGAGTGGTGGTGCTGCGGTGCCACCAAGACACGGCCAGCGCCTCCACGCTGATCCGCTGCTCCCGCACGGTGAAGCATGTGATGGAGACGAATTTCCTGACCGTCGGAGCCACTGAGCCGATTTCACGCCTGCGGAAACGCCTCTCCGCCATGGACCAAGATTTGTTCCCAGTCGTCGATCACGCGGGCGGGAAAATGATCGGTGTGCTGGCCAAGTCCGACCTCGTGGACCCGCCGCGCATCCGCCTCGCGCTGGTGGATCACAACGAATACGCCCAAGCCGTTAACGGCATCGAGGAGGCAGAAATCACTGAAGTCATCGACCACCACCGCCTCGCTGGCGACCTAGTTTCCCGCGAACCGATCCGCTACTTAAACGAACCCGTCGGCTCGACTTGCACGCTGGTGGGACGGAAATTTTTCCACCGTGGCTTGATGCCTTCGCCGAGCGTGGCCATGTGCCTGTGTGCCGGAATCGTCTCCGACACGCTCTGTCTGACCTCGCCGACGACCACGCTGCTGGACCGGGAAATGCTCACTTGGCTCAGCGGAGTGGCGGGGGTGGATCCTGAGAAATTTACCGACGAGTTCTTCGGAGTCGGGTCGCTGATCGCCAATGGCACGCCGACGGAAATCCTCAATGCGGACCGCAAGGAATTCACCGAGCAGGGCTTATCGGTCAGCATTTCCCAAGTCGAAGAGCGCGATCTCCACGGATTCGCCGGGCGGCGTGAGGAGTTGGAAATCGCGCTGAAGGAGTTATATGACCACCAGAAATACGATCTCGCCGTGCTGGCGGTGACGGATGTTGCGCTGCACCACAGCATGATCTTGGCGATCGGCCAAGAGCTGGCGATTTCCAAGCTGCCCTTCGAGCGGATCGATGAAACGTTGTTTCACGCCCCGGGGGTGGTCAGCCGCAAGCGCCAGATTTTCCCCGCCGTGTGCGAGGCGATCCAGCATTCGCGGTGACGAGATGTCCGTGATTTCCACTCACTCGGCCAAATAACCACTCAAGTTTTCGCGCAGCGCGGTCCGGGCGCGGAACAGCAGACTCTTCACGGCGGAAACGGAAAGGCCGAGCACGCCGGCGATTTCTTCGTAGGAAAGTTGCTCATAGCGGCGGAGGACGACGGCCATCCGTTGGGCTTCTGGCAGCGCGGCAATGGCGGCATCCACGGCGGCTTGGAGTTCTGCTTGGAGCAATTCGGCGTCCGGCTGGCGGTCCGGGTTGGCCGCGATGAGCTGGTGGGAATTCTCCTCGCGCTCGTCGGAGGACACTTCCTTTTTCCGACTTTTCCGCCGGGATTCGTTGAAAACCAGGTTGCGGGTGATGGTGTAGAGGTAGGTGGTAAATTTCGCCTCTGGCCGGTAGCGTTTCGCATTCCGCCAGATGCGGAGGAAGACCTGCTGGGCGATGTCTTCTGACTCCGATGCATTGCCCAACATCTTGGCGACCGTGCCGATGACGGCATTTTGGTGGCGCTCGACGAGTTGCCGGAATGCTTCGTGATCCCCAGCGCCGATGCGCTCCATCAGTGCGAAGTCGATGGCGCTGATTTCGGCCGGTTGCGATGCGGGATCAGCCTCCATTTTCAGGAAAAAAGGGGTCGTGCCGACACGGGCGCTAAACATGGCACATCCAACCGCAGCGTGCGTCCGAAGTTGCGTCTGAAATCCGGCGGTTTCACAGTTCCGCCGATTTCGCCCATGCTTCTACTTCTTCATCCAAGAAGACCTCCTCGATCACCTCGCGTGCCCAGTCCTCGGATTTCGCGAGGTGATTTAGCATCCGCCACGCCACGACTTGGGTCGCGGCTTGTTCGCTCCACACCGTTTCTGCAAGGCACTGCCACTCGCGGCCCTTGAGCTGCTTCGGGTTTTCCAGCACCGCGAGACACGCCTCGCTGATCAGCAAGGTGCGGTCGATGTCCGGCTCATTTGCCACTGGCGGCACTTCGTAAGGCCGCAGCGGGACTCCAGCGGCTCCGGTGAGTTCGCACTTGGATTTCGCCCGTCGCGCCAGATCTTTACCGAGCGCTTGCAAGGCCAGAACCCGTGCTTGGTGTGTGTCATAACCCTTACCCATGGGGCTGAGTATCACGAGAAATCCAACCGTTGGAATCCTGAAATTACGGGGAAAACGCGTGACGACCATGTCCTCAGGTTGAGGGAACCCCGTGGTGACGCTTCGCTCAACCACCGGAAGTTTCAATCCAAGTACCTCTCGTCGAATTCCACACCCGACTTCTTGAGAAAACCGATGAGTTCTTCCCGGAACGACTTCTTGCGATGATGTTCCTCCTGACCACCGATATAAGTCCTCACCGACTCGCGGGCGGAAGCACTCACGGAAAAAGCCGCATACCCCTCCTGCCAGTGAAAATCGGACTGCCCTCTCGTTTCCTTAATCCATGAGGACGACGCTTTCTTTAACTCCCGCATGAAATCCGCGAGACAATGGCTGGCCTTAAGCGCAATGAGCAAATGGACATGGTCCGCGACGCCGCCGATTCCTTGAGGAAGTCCGCCAAGCCCCCGCACGGTGCCGCCGAGGTATTCGTGAAGTTGGGCGCGCCACTCCGCCGCCAAGCGAGGTTCGCGGTTTTTCGTAGCGAAAATGAGGTGATAATGAAGGCTGGTGTGGGTGGATGGCATACGGGGGCAAACGGCTAGCATCCCTGCCGGGATGCAGTTGATTGAGGGACGTGTAACCGGTGGTGTCGCTTCGCTCAACCACCGGCTACAGGCTGGAAAGCCTCCAGCTTGAATAAATAAATCCCCCGACGCTGGCAACCCCCCAGCCGGATACAAGTTGGAAATCTTCGGGCTTCGGTCTCCAACCATCCCGGAGGGATTGCAGCTTGTAGCCGGTGGTTGAGCGAAGCGACACCACCGGAAACGAGACGCTCTAAAAACCCGAATCCCGGAGGGATGCCAGCCTTGTGGATCGTACCTAATCCTTGGCGGACTTGGGATCGAGGGCGTCGCGGAGACCGTCGCCGAGGAAGTTGAGGGCGAAGAGGGTGCTGGCAAAGAAGAGCGAGGGGAAAAACAGCAGCAACCAACTGATTTCCATGCGGTCGGCACCTTCCTTGATGAGGATGCCCCACGAGCTGTTCGGTGGCTTGACGCCGAGGCCGAGGAACGAAAGCACGCTCTCTAGTAACATGATGCCGGGCACGGCGAGGGTGGTGTAAATGATGATGGGGCCGATGACGTTCGGTAAAATATGGCGGAACAAAATCCGTGCCCGGCTGAGGCCAAGCGAGACGGCGGCCTCGACGAATTCTTGCTTTTTCACCGCCATAACTTGGGCTCTAACGATACGCGCGATGGTCAACCAGCCGATGGCGCCGATGGCGATGAACAAGGGGATGAGCGTGGTGATGGGAGCCACTCGGTCGCGGGCGAAACCGGTGGTACGGATGATCCACTCGGTAAATTCCGAAGCGGGTTTATCGACCACCAGCGCGAATAAAATGACGAGGACGAGGAACGGCAGCGCGAACAGGATATCGACAAAACGCATCAGAAGATCATCGATTTTTCCCCCAGCATACCCAGCGATGGCCCCGTAAATCACGCCGATGACGACAGCGACGGCGGTAGCGACGAGACCGACTAACAATGACACTTGCCCACCGTAGAGCACTCGAGCAAACAGGTCGCGACCGAGTGGGTCGGTGCCGAACCAATGGGCGGCGGATGGCGCGGCGACGGGGTTGGTGAGGTTAATCACCGTCGGGCTTTTTACAAACGGCAGCAGCGGGCCGATGAAGCAAAGAAACAGAATGATGATGAGGACGAACAGGCTGACGATGGCCGCGCGGTTGTGGGCGAGGCGATGCCAAGCGTCTTTCCAGAGTGAGGTGCCTTTTTCCATGGTGGAGATTAAGATTTACGAAGTCGTGGGTTGAGGGCGATCTGGGCGAGGTCGGCGAGGAGATTCGCACCGACGATGAGGAAGCCGTAAAAGAGGACGAGGCCTTGGATGAGGAAAAACTCGCGGTCAGTGGCGGCGTTGACGAAGTGCTGACCCATGCCGGGGACTTGGAAAATGGTTTCGATGACGAAGGAGCCAGAAATCATCCCAGCGAAGGCGGGACCGATGAAGGCGACGGCCGGGATGAGCCCACCACGGAGGGCATGGCGGATGACAATGCGGGTGGGCGGTGCGCCTTTTGCCTTGGCGGTGCGGATGTAGTCTTGGGAAAGCACGTCGAGCATCCCGCCGCGGGCGAGCCGGGCGAGGTAGGCGGCATTGATCAGGCCGAGGGTGACGGCGGGTAGAATCCAGTCGGTGGGCGAGGACCAACCGGCGACGTTGAGCGATTTCAAACCCAGCCCAGCAGTGACGGCGAGCAGCGGGCCGATGACGAAGCTGGGCAGGCAAATGCCGACCATGGCTGCGGCGAGGCAGGTGAAATCCACCGCCGTATTTTTCTTCACCGCCGCGATCACGCCCGCCGGGATGCCGACCATCAAGGCGATGCCGATCGACAAGACCCCAAGTCCTAACGACACGGGAAATGACTCGCCGATGATCTCAGAAACCTTGACCCCATCCTTCTTGATGACGTCACCCAGATCTTGGTGGACGATGAGGTTTTTCAGGTAGCGGAAATACTGAACGGGCACCGGTTGATCGAGGCCGGTGTATTCCTTCATGCGCTTGAGTGCGTGCTCGGGGATGGCTTTTTCCCCGGTGTAGGGGCTGCCGGGCATGGCACGGACGAGGAAAAACGTGAGGGTGATGAGGACCAAAAGGGTGATGATTCCCTGGCCGAGACGGCTGATGATGAGGCGGAACATGGCAGTGTAAAATCAGCGCCCGGGGACGAGGCGGATGAATTGGAAGGGATTATTCGCCAGGAGCAGCGGATTCCAGCCCTCGACGGACGGGTGGACGAGGTAGTTCCGCGCTTTCCAGGCGACAACGACGACCGGTGACTCCTCGATGAGGATGGCCTCCGCTTGATGGAGTCGCTCGAGGCGACGGGTGGCGTCGGATTCTTGGCACGACTGCTGGAGCAGCCCGGCAAAGGCGGGATTATTCCAACCGGTGTTGTTGTTGCCATTTCCCGGACTCCACATTTCGAGAAACGTCAGGGGATCGAGGTAGTCGCCGACCCAGCCACCGTAGGCGATGTCGTAGTCGAGATCATGGGTGGCGACGAGGTAGGCATTCCATTCCTTGTTCTCGATTTCTACCTCCACGCCGAGGGTGTCGCGCCACATGGCTTGGAGGGCTTGGGCGAGGGTGGCGGCGGTTTCCTTGCTGGCGATGAGGACTTTTAAACGCGGAAATCCCTTACCGTCAGGGTAGCCGGCCTCGGCGAGGAGGCGCTTGGCTTTTTGGGGATCGTAGCCGGCGATGTGCGGTGGATCGTAAGCTCCCATCGGCGGCGTGATGCCATAAGCCGGTTTGTAACCCCGGTAAACATGGTCGCAGAGGGCTTGGCGATCGGTGGCTGCGCTGAGGGCTTGGCGGACGCGGATGTCGTCCATGGGTTTGCGAGTGTTGTTGAGGCGAAAGAAATCCGTGCCGACGTAGGGTTCTTGGCGGAGCTGGTCGGGGCGCTCCTTTTTCATTTGATCGACGACCTCGGGAGTGGCGCCGTAGGTGACGTGAAGTTGGTCGTCGCGGAACATCCGGCCCTCGGTGTACATGTTAGTGACAGGGAGGAAGCGGACGCCGTTGAGAATGACGTTTTTCGCATTCCAGTAGTGGGGATTTCGCTCGACTTCGATGTGGTCGGTGCGCCGCCATGATTTCATTTGGTAGGGTCCATTGCCGACGATGTTCTCCAAGCGGGTCCATGGATTCCCGCGCTGGCCGATGGTGCCGTATTTCAGGACGATGTGCTGTGGCACGGCGGTCCAAGTGAAGTGTTTGAGGATTTCCGGGAAATAGGGAGTCGGGCCGCGGAGGGTGAGCCGGAGGGTGAGAGGGTCTAGCACTTCCACGCCGACGGTGGAGAAGTCAGTGGTCTTGCCTTTGTTGAAGTCCTCTGCGCCTTTGATGAAATAAAGCATTTCCGCGTATTGGGCACCGAGTTCTGGGGTCAGCAGGCGTTGGTAGGAAAATGCGAAATCTTGTGCAGTGACGGGCATGCCGTCTGACCATTTGCCGTCCGGCCGGAGCTTGGCGGTCCAGACGGTGGCGGTGGCGTCTGGGGTGACGGAGAGCGCCGCGCCGCCGGGTTCTGCGGTGTCGCTGGTGGGGTCATTCGTGATCAGGCCCTCGAAAAGCGCGCGGAGGATGTTCGCCTCGATGACACCGGTGACGATGTGAGGGTCCAGGCCCTTGGGTTCGTTCGAGTTTCCTAGCAGTAAAATCCCTTCACGCGTGGCCTTGGCGACCTGCGATTCCTTCTCGCAGGAACTGAGTATCAACAAGAGGGGGACTAGAAATGTCAGCAAGCATCGGGGCATCACGGCGCGGAGCATGACGACTCCACGACACGATGCAGGCGAATTTTTTGAAAATCGATTCTTCGCTCACCTACCCGCCTTTTTGTCACGGTCCGCGCTTGCAAGGCCCTTTCCTCCCGCTAAAGACACTCACGACATTTTTGTGAAAAGCTACTTCCTCAGACGCCTGCTGCTGATTCCCCCGACATTGCTCGGGATCACGCTGCTTGCGTTTACCATCACCCGCTTCGTCCCCGGCGGCGCGATGGACCGGATGCTCCAGCAGGCTGCCAGCGGAGCCGACCAAGGCGGGAAAAAATCCTCCACCAACCAGTCACAGGGCGGTCTCAATGAGGAGCAGCTCGAAGAACTCGAAGAGCAATACGGCCTCGATAAACCGGTGGTAGTCGCTTACCTCCAGTGGCTGGGTCTCGCCCCACGCGAGTCGCGGATTTCCAAAGGTGAATACGATTCCGAGGGTGAGGAAAAAATCGGCAGCGAGATCGACACCGCCACCACCGCGCTGGTCATCCTGCGGGGCGATGGCCGGGCCGTGCTGGTCAAGCGCAAGGACGGCGCGGTGGTTTCCGCTGATTTCCAAGACACCGGCAAACCGATCGCCACGGAAAATTGGAAGGTCCGCTACGAGACGGAAAAAATCCGCCAAGAACGCTACCAACGCCGCAACAGCAGTGGCGGCAAACTCCCTTCCTACCGGCCACGCGCCGTGATTTACCAAACCCGATTTTCCGGCCTGCTCCAAGGCGATCTCGGGCGGTCGCAAATCTACAATGAACGCGTGGACTCGATGATTTTACAACGCATCCCCGTCGCCGCCTACTTCGGGCTGCTCACCGCATTCATCACCTACGCCGTCTGCCTGCCGCTCGGCGTGCTCAAGGCGCTGAAGCACCGGACCTTCATCGACACCTCGAGCTCGGTGCTGATTTTCCTCGGCTACTCGATCCCCGGATTCGCCCTTGGCGCGATCCTGCTGGTCCAGCTCGGCGCGCGGATGAACTTTTTCCCGCTATTCGGACTCACCAGCCCGGACTTCGATCAAATGACTGACTGGGCCAAGGTCAAAGACATCGCCCATCACACCGTGCTGCCGCTGACCTGCTATGTCGTCGGCTCGTTCGCGATGCTGACGATGCTCACGAAAAATAGCCTCATGGATAATCTCGCCGCCGACTACGTGCGGACCGCGATGGCTAAGGGCGTGAGTTTCCCCAAGGCCGTCTTCGGGCACGCCTTCCGGAACTCGATGATCCCCATCGCCACCAGCCTCGGCAGCTTGGTGGAAATTTTCATCGGCGGGTCGATGTTGATCGAGACCGTGTTCGATATTCAGGGCTTCGGCCTGCTGCAATACCACTCGGTGCTGGAGCGTGATGTGCCGGTGATCATGGGCACCTTGACCATCGCCGCGTTTCTCATGCTCATCGGCCAAGTGCTCTCCGACTTCATCGTGGCGATGGTGGACCCACGGATCAAATTCGAGTAACCATGCGCCTGATCGGACTTTTCATGCTGATTTTAGGAACTCTCGCTGCGGTGGGAGAGTCGCTGAATCTCGCATTTCCGACGGCGCGATGGTTTTTCGCCGTCAGTCGTGAGTTCCCATGGCTGAATTTCGCGAAAACCGGAACCGCGCCATTCCTGTGGTTTGGCTGGCTCAGCGCGGCGGTCCTCGTGCTCGGCGGGCTGTGGATTCTCTATCGCTCATTCACCTCTGGCCCGCCGAACCCGATCACGCTGCGCAAGGTCCGGCGGTTTCGCGAAATCAAGCGCGGCTACTACTCATTCCTCATCTTGTTAGCACTCGGTGGCCTCGCCACCCTCGACCAAGCCGTCGTCGGGAAACGCGCCCTCGCCGTCCATTACAACGGGAAATGGACTTACCCCGCATTTCTCCCCACCGACCTGAAGAACCAAGATTTCGGCATCAACGACGAGACCGCCGAGGCACCTGCCGACTACCGGAAACTCCAGCAGACTTGGAAAAAATCGGGTGTTAACCGAGTCATTATGCCGCTCGTTCCCTTCGACCCGACGGGCGACACGCTGCCACCCCGCTCGCGTGGCCTCGTTAAAAACGACGGAATTTACCAAGAAGGCTCACGCGGCAAACCCTACTACGGACTCGGCGCAAACTATCACGACATCGCGGACTCGAAGATGCATCTCCGCTTCACCCTGCGTAACGGCCTCTTTAATGGCCCAGTGGAAGGCTGGAATCTGACGGGCGCACCCGTTTACACCGCCGAATACAAGGAAGGTAAACTTATCTCGGACCGCTACTCCGGCACGGGCACCAAGGAAGAATTTCTCGCCATAAAATCCAGCGATCTGCGGGCGGTAAAATATCATCCCGCCCCACCGATCCCCGAGGTCGGAAACTGGCTCGGCACCACCTCAGAGGGCTACGATGTGCTGGCCTATCTCTTCGGCGGCCTCCAAGTGAATTTCAAAGCCGCGATTATCTATCTGCCGATTATCTATTTCATCGGCATCACCCTCGGCATGATGATGGGCTACTTCGGCGGTTGGTTCGACCTCGTCTCCCAGCGGCTAATCGAAGTTTTTTCAAATATGCCATTCCTCTTCGTTGTGATCATTTGCTCCAGCTTGGTGCCGGTCCAGTTCAAGGGCTTACCAGTGATCTTAACGATCCTCGTCCTCTTCGGCTGGATGGGCATCACTTATCTCATGCGCACCGCCGCTTATCGAGATAAGGAACGAGATTACATCGCTGCGGCTAAGGTCCTCGGAGCCGGCACGCCACGGATCTTGTTCGGCCACTTACTTCCTAACACCGTCGCCATTCTCGTGACAGTGATTCCATTTACCATGTCCGGCCTCGTCTTCGCCCTCACCTCGCTCGACTACCTCGGCTTCGGTCTGCCGCCTGAGTATGCGACATGGGGTAGGCTTCTGAATGACGGCCTATCGAATCTATCCGCGCCGTGGCTGGTGACCTCCACATTCATCGTCCTCGTCGGGCTGCTGATCCTCATCACCTTCGTCGGCGAGGCCGTGCGCGAAGCCTTCGATCCGAAAAAATTCACCTATTACCGCTGATGCGATGCTTGCACTACTTCCGGCTATTTTTGGCACTAGCCGCGTGCAGCCTCGTGGCCACCGGATGCCGCCGCGAAGATAAGGAAATCGAACGCAAGCTCGGCTTCGACGCGTTTGTTCCTACCTATAATCGCTACATCGACCGCTGGCTCCACACTCAGCAGGACGCCACCGAAAAGGAAATCGCCCGTGTCACCGCCGAACTAACAACCGCCCAAGGCGATGCGAAAACCGCCCTCGAAACCACCGCCGCCGCCCTCCACACCGACCAAGCAAAATGGAAATTCCGCCTCGGACTCGGAGATTACTTAAAGTTTGGAAAGCCCGAGGACGTTCCCACAGATCTCGTTTGGGAAAATGGCATGAATGAGCCAGAAATCGGTGATCCCGCCGCGAAGAAAGGCGGAGTGTTTCGCCGAGCGATCGCCACTTTCCCACCGACACTGCGCCCCATCGGCCTCAACTCGAATAACTCATTTCGCGGTGACTTATATGATTACATCGATCTACCGTTAGTCACGATCCACCCCGAGACCCTCAAGATCATCCCGGGCACCGCCCGCGAGTGGGCCACTTCTCAAGACGGTCGCACGATCTACTTCCGCATCGATCCAGAGGCCCGCTACTCGGATGGCCAGCCGGTCAAGGCCAAGGACTTTCTCATCAACAACTACATCCAAGTTTCTGATAATATCGTCTATCCATTTGCCAAGCAATACTACCGCGAGAGCATCGCGCAGATCGC
>JAYUHS010000103.1:0-31770 GCA_043766715.1 Luteolibacter sp. | reverse complement strand
GTTGCGATGGTAGGGTCCGGCGATTTGTCGGACTTGGTTGGTGAGGTTCCATGCGCCGTGAGGTGTTGGCGATCCACCGGTTGCTGTTCGTCTGGGGTATGAGTATTAAGGTCCACACTGAGGCATGCCAATGTCGGTGTCTCCTTTGCAAGGTGTTTCTTAAAAATTCCTGAAAATAATTTAATATTGATTATCAAGGCTTGGCGAAAGGCCGTCCTCATGAGCCACCTTCGGGCGTTTCTTTGATTCCAGGAAGCGGCTTTGGACGCGGCGGCTGAATGAACTTTTCCGAAAATTGGAATGCGGAAAAGGAGAACTCTGAGATTGCCGAGTCGATTTCGTGGAGACTTTTGCGACTCACATGGGCGCGGTTGCGCTGGGTGTGGTCCCGACATTTGAGGGATGGCGGGAAATTTCTGACGCCAACCCCGGCTGGAAAAGACCAGCGGATGACCTGCTTGCTCTTCGGCGCGAGGTCACCGACAGGTCGGGCAGTAGCAAGCGCTGACGCTGAGAGCGGGATTTTAGAGCGGGTCCGCAGCATTCATGCAGGGCTGAGAGCGATTACTTTCGAGCGGATTTGGGAATGAAACGGTGATGAATCCGATAAAATTTTCCGCGTCCGCCCCAGTCAGAAGCAATGGGGAACAGTAAGGATGGCGGGAATTTCACCTTACCCGAGCGACTTTGGTGAAGGGGATCGGCTCGTGTTGGAGAAATCTTCAGCGTGCCGGTGCTCTCCGTTGGGGCATACGTCGGGCGGGCTGGGCTGGAAATTCCAAGGTCAAACGGCTCGCACTTGGTGACCGTCGGCGGCACGATGACGACGGCAATCGGAACTTTCGCGGGAGTTGACGGCTACAATTTCAGTGGCGACGAGTCGTCGATGGAGAAAATTTCGAAGGCAGGCGACAAGGGAATCGAGTTCATCAACGACTCCGCCGTCGCGATTTCGAGTGCGGACATGAGCACCACAGCACTGCGGGACCGCACCTCGGCGCGTTCAATGGGAGACCATTTCCGATGCGACAAACGGTCGATGCCGATGATTCCAAGCGTGGCTCGGGAATGAATCGCGCAGTTGCCCGGCTTCTTCCAGAGTGATTTCGAGAGCGGATTCAAAGTGATGACAATGCCCATTCGACGCTTTGGCACGTGCTTACGGGTGGCAATTTCGGTGACGACGAGCCGTCGATGGAGAAAATTTTGAGCGGCGCAGAGGATGCAAACGGGCCCATGAACGGCTTCGAGTTTTCGATTTCGAGTTCCGCTATGAGCACCCCAGTGTTATGGCATCTTCCCTCGCGGGTGCTATTGGCGACTATTTCCGACGTGATCCGCGGGCGATGGCGACAATTTAAAGAGCGGTTTGGGAATGCAACCGAGCCGTTGCCCAGCTCCTTCCCGCAGGATTTCAAGAACGGACTCGGAGCGATGACTGTGGCAACCGGCACTTTGGCGGATGCTATTGGGTAGCATTTCCGACGATGACAGGCGTCAGCTGCCAGGATTCGGAGTGCAGTCTAGAGATGCTCGCAGTGTCGAGCGGCTGCGACTTCCGTCCTTAACCATCGATGGAAGTCATGGGAATCAGCCTTCCTGATCGCCCATCATTCCATTGGGGAATTTCACATCTCCCATTCGATCAAGCGATCAAAGGCGCGGGGCTTTGTGCCGCCGCGGTGAAATGCCGGTCAGAATCACAAGGTGCTGGGCATGACGGGCTACCTATCGATAACCCGCCATGCCGAAACTCCATTCCTTCAATCATGTTCTCGTCCATCTAAAATCGGCATACTTGAACAACACGCGTTCGTCATACGGTGACATTTCAATTTTTCCGCTGGGTCACGGACGATGAATTGCCAAGTGTTACCCCCTCCTCGGGCAGCGCCCAAAGCTGCACACTGCGCTGCGCGGCCAATTCTTTCTTGTCGATACTGTCCGGGCTTAACGATTCACCAATTGCAATAATCCTCTCGATTGAAATGCCCTCGGCCATAAGTGCTGCCTGCACAGCTTCGGCACGCTTTTGAGAGAGGCGCTCGTTATGTCCTTCGGTGCTCTTGGAGTCAGCTTTCGCCACCAAAAACAGCCTGAGGCGACCTGAGTCGGCACGCTTCTTGAGGATTTCCGCAGCACGCTCCACGACGGCAATACCATCGGATGTCGGCTTCGCACTGTTTGTGCCGAAGGTGATTGCATCACCTACCGGAGCTACACCTGGGGGCAACGAAATCGAAGATCCTAAGTTTTCGTCCAACCTGCGTTCGCTGTCGTCTTTCTGGTCGTTGCGATTCGATGGGTAGTTTTTGACATCCACGATGATGGTATCGCCACCGCGATGCTCAACTGCGGTTGCTTGACCGGGCTGTGCCGGTGATGCGGGAGTCGCTTGAACGTTCTGACCTGGTTCGGTTTTGACATTTCCGGTCGGAACGTCGGCCAACGTTTTCGTTTTGGATTTGACGGAATTGTCGGGCATCGGATCCGAAACGACCAGAAAGTTGCCGCCCTTGCCCTGTGAACTAGTCAACTTGTCGGCAAAAGTTGCACGATCTTCAATGAAGGCCTCCGGGCCGGCCTCTTCTGCCGCCCACGGATTATCTCCTCCACCTGCTGCCCAGACGCTGAATGGACCTGGTCTCAATCCACTGGTTTGATGATCTTTGAGCAGCTGGATCCCGACGGATTCACCGCCGCAACCAGCGACCAGTTGCTTTTCCAGCGCGGCTAGCAGTCCTTCCAGACGTGCACGACGGGCCTTGGGATTGGCAGATCCAAACAATCCACTTTCAACTTTGGGTGCCTGAACAGTCGTGATTGTTCCATCAGGCCGCAGAATACTGATCTGCGGGCAAGGCACACGGGCGCCGCTCGATGCCTCGGCAACCCGAACAAGCGACTGGCGCAACGTCTCAACAACTGGCGGAATTGACTCCTTGGATTTGGGTTGGGGTAGCACGATGCTGGATTCGTTACCTGAAGACTCGCTTTTTACCGAGGGGTCGGTGCAAGCTGGAAGCAAGAGCGAGGCGACGGCACCGATGAGTGTAATGATTTGTGTTTTCATAATCTGTGTAATGTTTGGAAGGTAATTGATTGTTGTATTAATTTTGTGTTTGATCAGGAGGGGATGGAATGATCATGCGGCGTCGTCCTCACGAGTTACCGGATCGATCTCAAGAACCGCTGGGTGCATCTGTTTCATTTCCGGCTGAGTGAGTTGTTCCAGTTGGATCCGGGCCAATGCCCGCGCCAACGCTGTCTGTGCCAGCGAATTTGCTTGGCAGTTCAGGAATCCCGCGCGATCGGAATCGTCCAGGGTACCCGGTGAATAGAGGACGTAATGGTGCTCGTTCTGGTTTGACTCCGCGTGACTGAGTTGATGTCCGCCAACCTCGCCGGTGCGAACTTCGACGCCGGTAGTGAACGGAAACTCGCGGAAGGATAGAGTGGAGAGCATAGGTGCCCCCTCGTCTCCCATCACTTTATAGCCATCACGGCGACGTTTGCGGAGGTGCAGCCAATCCGAAAGTCGCGATCCGGCGAAGCAGGGGACGCGGGTTGAAAGGCCACCCATGTGAAACACGAAGTCCAATCCGGCGATCGTCCAGTTGGCAGCCAACAGTGCGGTCGGTTGATAGGTTCCGAAACTCAACAATACCATCGCCTTCGCCAAAAAGCAGATGATTAGGATGATAAAGACGATGTAATCCCTCCATCCCCACGCGGTCGCGGCATGACTGGCCGCATCCTGCGCCGGGCGATTCTCCGCGACAAATGCCTTCATCGTGGCGATTTGTTTGTCACGCAGACTGCCGTAATTAATGATCGGCACGAGGATGAATTCGAGCGCGGCGATGAGAGCCGGTGCCGCCACCGCAAGAAGCATATTTCCTGATAGACTGGTAAGCGACCAGAGGATGAACCCGCTGTACAGACCACCAGCAATTAAAGACAGGTAGAGGATTATCGCCCCTGCGGGCCACTCGCGCATGTAGAAATCGGGAACGCGCAGCATTGCTGCCCGCAACTTTTTTCGCGCGCTCGCGACCAGCAAACCGCGAGTAAACGCGTTCTCGTCGTGATACTTCTGATTGGACGGCCCATTGACATTTGCTCCGGGGCCGGTGAGGAGCGTTGATTTTGGTTTCATTTGCTTTAGTTTGATTTCGCATCCCTCATGGAATGCTTGTCATCCGTTTAGCAAGTCACCGTGCCAACTGTTAAAAGCGGCCTCCAGGACAAGTGCCATGGAACGTAACGGGTGAATTATCAGCGTATTGCGAAAATTTCAACCCGAGATCACTATGACGCCCGCCGCCATACCCCTCTCGATTTCGAGGGAAATCCCATGAAATCCCGGAAGTCATATTCAGGACTATTTCCTATTTCTTAGCGGACGGAACCCTCAAAAAGCTCCTGGCTTCATTGAGGCTTTCCGCATTGGCCACGATCCCTGAACAAGTGAGTGCGTGTCGGACTTCTAGTTCTGGGTTAGCCTTATCATCAAAGAGCGATTTAATTATTTCCTTCAGGAGGGTTGCCTGCTCTCGCACCTTTTTATTTTTCAGAACATGAATCTTGTACTGCCACTCTTCCGGAAGTGTGACAGGATCAGGCAGATTGCTTAAAGCATTCACAAATTTCGATCTTATTCTGTTGATTCTCTCTTTATCAAGAGGGGTATCCGTCACTAACAAATGTTCCGCCGGCATAAATGAAGTGCTCGGGTCAGCTGCGACAATCATCGCCGGACTCCACAGGCGCTCGATCAATCCCTCTTTCGCCAAATATGATCCGTCGGGTAGTTTTTCCAAGTCGGTGTCGCGTACTCCACGTGATCCCGCGGATTGCGCATACTCACTCACCAGATCGACAACGCGGCTCAGCTCTCGCCGGTGGCCGAACGATGCCCGGCGATTGAATCCCGGGGTGGCGGATGGCTCCGGTTTGTTCTTGGGGTCAATGATCTTCCGGATCTCGTTGACGAGGTAGTTCACAGCACCATCATCCCAGTTGACGTCCGGCTTCTGGGCAATCATGCCCTTGAGTATCCGTTCGACGTTGTCTGTAGTGACTGGTTCGGTCCTGATGGCTTGGAAGCGGACCCGATGCAAAAGATCATTCCGCAGAGGACGTTTGAGCTCCTCTGGAGTCCTGAAATCATCGTTGACAGGCGTGCCGGCGAACTCGGCCACGCGTGAATCACTTGTTGCCACAATAATTCTTACCTTCAGCCCGAGGATTCGCCCGCTGAATCCCAGAGGTTGTACTTCTCCTGATTGAAGGAATCGCAGCAGCAGCGTTTGGACGGACAGCGGCAGATCAGCGAATTCGTCGAGGAATAGCGTGCCTATCCGGTGATCGAGTCCATATTCCAGATTGTAGTCACTGGAGTCCGTGATGCTTTCCGAATATTTGGATTTTTCGTCGGGAACTTTCAACAGGCCATCGCTGTTGGCCATTAGACGATTGTAGAAATCGCCGTTCGTATTGGCCAGTCTGAGCGGATCCTTGATCATTTCTTCTGCCTGATGAAGCGCGACAACCAGGCGCTTGATCGCCGGATTGAGGGCACCCTCAGGCCGGAAAAGGTTATTTAGCGCACGACGGACCGATTTGTTGGCGCCATGCAGTTCATCCCCATTGGCAGCAGCAACGTCCAGATCATCGAAAGAATCTAACAATTCAGAGATGTCCGCACTTGTTTCACTGTTGATCTGGGCGCTTCTTTCCCTTGAATTGCTTTTGCTCAAGGGATCAATACCTGCGGCAATGAAGACCTTGCCAAGCCGATGCTCATCTGCCCCGGTAAATGAACCCTTGAGGTAGCCAAACAGCTCGATCTGCGCCAACTTCTCTGACAGCCCGCCGCAGTTGATAACCTGAAACCGCCCCACCTTTTTAGATAGCTTTGGATTCTCCCGCAGCTTCCGTCGTGCCCACTGTTTGTGGATAAATCTCGCAACCCCTTCCTTTCCCGTTCCCGATTCACCTACGATCATGACCGGTTGGTCGTGGTTTGCCGCCAAGGAAATGTGAAAGCGATTGGTGGCATCGCTTAAATCAGACGAGAAAAAGTCATGATGGCTCAGTACCAGATCCTTGAGCCATGCATCAGTGTCCGACGAGGATTTGTCGAATTTCACCACATACGGAAGCTCCGGAACAACGCTACCCTTCCTAGACTCCCGATTGTAATCCTGCACGGTGAAGTCATGGATGTAAGAGTCCACAACTGAGTCTCCGTCCGCATCGTGCTGGGTGAGAATCACGACCAGCGTGTTTTTCGAGAGGGTCTGTAAATAAATATGGAAAAACTCGATCCCGTCGCGCCTCGCCGCCGGACGATCCTGTTCGCGAGGTGCCTGTCGTCCGATTTGGGCGAAATTGGAGGCAACCGCGGCCATGAATTCGTCCTGATGCCGGGTGGGACCGACCCCACCAATATCAAGAATGATCACATCCAATGTGCGGAGGAAGTCTTCCACTTCTGCCGCTTCCGTCAGCGGTCTTTCTTTCTTGAGCTCTTCGGCTGTCTTCGATCGCAGTTCGGCCTCTGTCGGGACTTTCCAGACCGACTCCATCTGCGCGCTCTTGCAAAGAAAAACCTCGACGTCCGGGGAAGGCTTTCCTGAAAGAAATTCGTCGATCACACTGCATTTCGCAGCGGCAAAATTGCATTCCTTTTTTGAGATGATGGCCAGCTTCGCGACGGGTACGGCGGTATCATCAAGGAACAGGATTCGAAATGCGCGTTTCATATGATCATCTGAATTTTTGAGAAAATCATGATGAAAGGACGGTAGCAAACCCTTCCCTTCACGAAGTTTTCCTGATTCCATAAATTGAAACCTAACTCATGGTTAACAATATCCGGCGGGATTTGTCTTCTGAATTTTTCAATAGCCTCTTCACCCAGTACATAATCTGACGGCACGCGTGACTTCTGGAGCGAATTGACTACTTGAATGATCGCCCCTGTGCCGCGTAACACCAAGGCGTCCTTGCGGGGTTCGGTGTTATTCAGATTCGTTACGATTTTCTGAAGGCTTTCCGTACTCGCCCACCCATCAACCCTTACATTGCCGAGTCCAGTTTCGGGATTACAGGTGATGGAGATTGAGCCGGGCTTGTCTTCCGGCCCTTTGGCCAGGTTGCGGGCCAGTTCTTCGACCAACACGATTACCCGGCTGTCCAGATTACCGCGATCGAGTCCGGAGATGGAAAATTCGAGGGAATCGTGAAGCCCCCAAAACACATCTCTCAGGGTCTTGTCGAAAGGCTGGCCATTGAATCCGAGTTGATTCCAGGTAATCGGGCGTTGGTTGTCAGTGGCGGAAATGCCTTGCTGCCTCGCACAACCCACCGCGCCCTGAAGCATCCGCTCAAGGACGGTCAAGCGGGGGCCTGCCTCGGGAATACAGATTTCTATTTCGTCCAGATGATTGCCAACCGAATGTTTCAAAATATCCAACGCATCTGCGGCGGCACGCCCACGCGCCACATCCTCCGTCGCGAAATGGAGGCTGCCTAACAAGCCATCGACCCTCTGGGCGACCGCGCAGAGGCGGATGGCGAGGTCCTCCGTCATCTTGTAATCCGGTGCCAGAAGGAAGGTCACCCCGCCGGCACCGAATTTGCGCCGCTCTTCCCAGCGGTCGTCGTGGATGGAGCGGGCAAGAACCATCACCACCTGAGCGTGATGAAGGATCGGAGCCAGGGTCGGGACATAAAAGGAATGATTCCGGATGTGCTTGTCGACAATCCTCCCGATCTCAGCATCTCCCTTGTCCCTCGCGGGCTCCGGGACCTCCTCCTCCCTCAGCGCGGCCTGATCGGGTTGAAATCTACCTGGCTCCACCGCGAAGATCTTGCCTTTTCCTGAGATGAATCCTCCGGTCAATGGGTCTCCCGGATGGGGTTGATCATCAGGTGAGCAGGGAACTGACACCAGGCAGAACTTGCCCACTTCATCTACTCCAGGATCGATCCCGGACGAGCCGTCATCTTTCCGGATCTTCACGATCACCGGTTCCACTCCGCCGTAATATTTGTGGATCCGCCGGAAAAGAGATGCCTTCTCCTTTTGAAACAAGGCCGTGACGACACCGAAGCGTGCGATTCCCTTGTAGGATGATTCCGACCCGACGCGTCCGAGGTAGGGAACAGGCAAAGACAGCCCCGAGGAGTCCGGCAACAAGGGTGCCGGAACGAGGCATATAATCTCCTCAGGCAGGTATTCGAGAAGCGCTTTCTCCAACCAATGCTCCATCGCCTTTTGAAAAACGGCTTCGCCTTTTTCGCTCCGACAATCACTCAGAGAGGGCGGATTACGTAAAGGCCAGGTCCTGCTTGGGGCGAGTTTCATTAAGACGGAAGTTATTGGGCTTGTCCACGTGGCAGCCACCGGAGGGCGAACTTTTCCACAGCCGAGAGAATTGCATTCAAGAGGACGCCGAGACTGCTGGTGAGAATGATCGTCGCGTAAGTCTCGGGAATCCGGTAGGCAGATTGGAAGTCGAAAATTTTCCGACCGAGCCCCACCTGGCCTATGCCGATAAACATCTCGACGGCAATCACCAGCGCCAGCGAGTAACCCAGCGCGACGCGGATGCCTGAGAAGATGTGCGGCAGTGCCTCCCAGAACAAAATTCGGGTGGCGATGCGCCAGCCATTCATGCCAAGCATGCGACCTTGCCGGACACGGGATTCGTTGGCGAGCAGCGCTCCCGAGACCGTGCTAATCAGGATCACTGTCGCGCTGTTATACCAGGCGAGCATGATGATGCTGCTTTCACCCACTCCTATGACGATCAGAAACAATGGGAAGAGCGCTGCGGCGGGAATAGACCGCAGGCCATGAAGGAGACCCTCAACGGAGCGGTAAACCCCTCGAAAGTAGGCGAACAGCAGCCCCAAAGGCACACCGGCAAGTATCGCAAGCAGCAGGGCGCACAGCAGCCTGAAAAGTGTGGTGCGAACATCCGTGAGAATGCCGCCGTGAGCGACAAGCTCGCCCCCCGCTTTCAGCACCGCTACCGGTGAAGGAAGAATGATGGGGTCTATCATGGGCTTTCCGGTGCCCGCCACAGGGACATTTGTGATCAGCCACCAAAGCCCCACAAGCACCGCGATGATGGTTCCGGGTGCCATTTTCGTCCATAGGTGGTTTCGTTTTGAAGCCATTAAATCTTTTCAACTTTCTCGTTAATGGCTCTGACGGAATGTCCGATTCGGCGCTCAAGCGCATCGTATTCGGAAGATGCAAGTGGACGCGGAAAAGGCATTCCGGTCTCGAAGTCGTCAACGATCACGGCCGGGCGCCCTCCAAGCACGACGATACGATCCGCCAGATCCAATGCGTCTTGGGGATAGTGGGTGATCAGGATGAGTGTCGAGTGATCTTCGTTCACGATTCGACGCAGGGCTTCCAGAATCAGCTTTCGAGTAGGAGGGTCGAGGGACGAAAGTGTTTCATCAAGGATGGCCGCTTGAGGACGCCATGACAAACTACGCGCCAATGCGAGTCGCTGGAGTTCACCGCCAGACAAAGCCTTGGGTTTGGAATCCAGAACGTGCATAAGCTGGAAAGTTTCAGCAATGAAGGAGACTCGGGAAGCAACCTCGGTGGCACTCCAGCCCAATTCTCTCAGCGGTTCGGTGAGGTTCGATCCGACATCAAGCCAGGGAAAGACGGAGTTGAGAGGTGCCTGATCGACATAAACGACATCGCAGGGACGGACGAAATCGGGATGCCGGACGACGCGACCCGCGTGGGGATCAATGATTCCAGCCGCTACTTTAGCAATTGTGCTCTTGCCACTGCCACTGCTGCCCATCAGGGCAGTGATACGCCCGCTTTCAACCGCGAGAGAAAAGTCTTGGAGCAAAGGAATACCATTTCCGATGGACCCATTTTGATAGGCGAACGATACGCCATCCAGTTCCAAAGCAGATGGCTTAGAGTTCACGGTTTGACGAGGTCAGCGGCGTTGATTGATCTGGGAAGCTCCCCAAGTTGCACAAGGCGGTCAATAAACGCTTGCAGATTGGTCGTGTTCACTTCGGTGGAAAGGACATCGTCAACAATGTTGACCGCGGGAATCACTTCCGGAGGAAGCTTCGTGTAGTTTCCGAGTGACTGGCGCGCGTCTTTGGGGTCGGCCCTGATCAAGCCGATTGATTGATCCAATACGGAGATGAATGCCTTGGCCTCTTCCGGATGTTTTTTCTCAAACTCGCGGGAAACAATCGAAGCGGAAATAGGACTAGGGCTGAGTAAATCCACATAGATCGAGCCGAAAATGCGCCGGTTCCCCTTGCTGAGAGCCGTTGTCAGAGTCGGTTCATAGGCAAGCAAGGCATCAACGGCCCCGGATTCCAAAGCTGAAAGATGGCTGGGTGGCGGCAACTGCACAAACTCGATTCCATCGTCTTTGATCCCGTGTTTTTTGAGAAATCCCTTCATGAGATTCAGCGCGGTGGTTCCAGGGAACAAACCGATCTTGTGTCCCGGTAGGTCAGAGATGGATTTGATCGGTGAATCCGCTTTCACCACGATTCCGTCATAGGGACATGATTCCGTCATCTTGCTGTGAAGGACGATCCGGACTTTACCCGGATGCTGGACCTCAAGATTCAGGATAGGAACGAGACTGACCCCTGTTACCGCGTCCACTTGACCAGCCACGACCGCGTTGATCATGTCGTTCGCCGTATTAAATACAGTGAAGTTGACCGGGACCTTTTTGGCCGCGAACATTCCCCGATCTTGCGCCACATAGGCGGGTAGATTCAAAACCACCGGCGCGTAGGCTACCCGGATGGTCGCCGCTTCCGCGGGTGGGGTCTTCGGTGCCATTTTCCACCACAGCAATCCTCCTCCTGCAATCGCGGCGAAAAGAACGAGAAGGACGATTTTGCGAGCGAAGGTGCTGTTCTTTGCGTTAGACATGGGCGTTGGGTTGATGCTGGAGTTGGGTGCTTTGGGCGGTTTCGGAAATGATCCGCAGTAATTTTCGCAGCGTACGGCTCATGAGCAGCCTTACAATTTGCTTGCCGAGAGGAAGCTTCAGAATACCGCCCCGGGAGTAGTCGCACCGGATCGTGACGCAAGTGCCTGCCTGAGCGCTCCTGAACGAATATTCCACATCGTGTGGCAGTGATGCTGGTCCCCGAGTCACCGGCACGCTCGTCATCGCCCATGATTCTTGAGGGTTAAAGGCGGTAATTGAGCCCCGGAACTTCTGCGGCCAGCCCAGAATGGTATGAACCTCAGAGATCTGGACGCCTTCCCGCAAAGACTCGGGTCCATCAAAGCGCCCAAGCATTGGCACGAATGATGCGAGGTTGCGTGGGTTGCTGGCCACACCCCATGTTCTCTGGAGCGGTGCCGACACCAAGATGGATTCAGTTACAGATTCTTTGAGGACGCGCATTTTTTCTTACGGTATGACTTGAGACCCTATCCACCCACCGTTTTGTTGCAATCTTTTGAGGAAGATTGTGAGCTCGTTTCAGAGTTGGCTGACACCTTGCAAATTGTACTTGCGGGTTCTGTGCCAGAATACACCTCGATCAATAAAAACCTGATAATCAACCAATTAACATCGGTCTTGGCGACAGAACTCTCGTTTGAGATGCCATAGCTTTCGCGAAATCCCGTGAAATCCCGTGAAATCCTCCCATTGGCAATCAGGGATGGCCTTGGTCGGTCGTTGGAGGCTATGGACACGCTTGAAGAAACCCCAATAGCAGTTTTCCTTAGATGAAGTCAAAATCTGAACGCTTGACCATTTTCGTCACACGACTCTGTGCCCACCCCGCTTTTTCCGATGAACGGGAAGCCCTTGAGGGGATTGCATCCATTCTCGATGAGGTTGAGGATGAATTTTCAGGCGTCGCCCGCAACCCGGCAGCTTGGGAGCTCGATGGGAGGCTGTACCCGCCAAAAGGAGACATTGCTCGTCCCGATCCGGCCCGGGAAGGGGTGACGGAATTCCGAAACCGGGCGCACAGCACATTCATTGGCAAGAATGGCGGGGTAGAGATTGTCCTGCGAAACAAGGGGCGACTGGGGGACGTCATCTATCGCCGGGAAGGCGCTGACGGCAATTTTCTTGAGCCAATCACGTGAAATCACGGGATTTCCGTTGCCTTTTATGACTCGTGAGACATATTCCCTGCATGTCATATCGAGATTGCGACAAAGGCATGGTCCGGCCTGCCGAAGTTGAAGAGTTTGTTCTCCTTCTTCAGGAGGCAATGCCTGCTTCCGAAGTGACGTGCGAAGCCGGTGGTATAGAGGCGGGAAACTGGTGGTTGGAATGTTCGCAAGAAGATGCGCATGTGACCGTTGAGTGGAGGCCGGGACTTGGTTTTGGCATCGGCAACCCCGATGTGGAGCCGGGCTATGGTGAGGGACCGGATGAAGTCTTTCGCGACGTTCGTTTGGCAGTTCGCCGTCTCAGTCAATTTCTTCTGAAGTCGTCTGGTAAAAAAGAAATCCGCCCGTCATGGATGCGGCAGTTGCGCGAAGTCCACGGTATTTCTCAAGTAGAGCTGGCCGAGCGATTAAAGGTCAATCAAGCGGCGGTGTCTCGAATGGAAAACAGGGGCGATTGGAAAGTCGCAACGCTTCTTTCAATGATCGAGGCAATGGGAGGTAGGATGCAAGTGGTAGCGCATTTCAAAGATTGCGATATTCCTTTGCGTCTGTTTAGTCCTGAACTCAGGGCCACTGAATTACGGAATTTAGCGAAAAAGGAGGTGATACGATGAATGCCGCGATTCCGAATCGTCCGGGGACACAACCTCGCCTCAACCTGCTTGTACTGCGCTCTTCCAATGCCGGCCGATTGGCAGACTTCTACTCGCTGCTTGGCCTTTGTTTTGATGTGCATCGGCACGGAACTGGACCGGAACACTTCTGCTCGCAATTAGGTTCCGGCGTGTTTGAAATTTATCCTCAGGATTCGAACTCAAGCGGAACAGCCTCGGTGCGACTGGGATTTGCCGTCACTGATGTGGATCATGCCTATGCGGAGTTGATTGCGGTTGGAGGAAAAAATGTGCAGAAACCATCGCCAAGTCCGTGGGGGCGAAGAGCTGTGTTACAGGACTTCGATGGACATAAAGTTGAACTGACTGAAATGGAACCCGAAACGCTTCCCCTTCGGACATTTGCTGAGGTTTAGACTGCACCATGGCGGAAAGGCGATTTCTATCGATAACGCCTGCAAAAAGGAGGCAACTTTCTATTGAAAGGGTGCATCCCCAATTCCGTGCCCCGGGTGTAAACCCCGGTAAAGACCCATCCTAATACCCGCGATGCCTCCACTTTCCCGTCTCTGGAGACTTCAGGTAGCGGTAGCGCTTTCTACCAGTGACCGTCAGCGCGAAGTCGACAGGGTCTTCAAGAGGCACTTCATGCATACCACCCAATTCGAAAACTCGATGACCGCAGTTCCGTCCAATGTCCTCGTCAGCCCATAGGAATTCGATCTTCTGAGCAGGAAAACATGCGGCAAGACTTTCGATCACACGGTGAGGTGCTGACCACGTTGTTTCGAACTGAACTCCATCACCGGTTTGAATCGCTCCCGATGTGTTCTCTTTAGTTCCCCAGTGCTTCCAGATCCAATCGCTCGGATACATCAGGTGCTGACGATTGAAGCACCCCTCAGCTCGTTGGTATCGTAGGGCCTTCACGAAAATGTCGAATTCATCTTGGTTTTTGAGGGAAGCGATTCCTCCGCGCTTTGTCAGTAAGCACATAATAAAACTGAGCTTCATCTTTCCAATCAGGTCGTCCTCATCAGGCCGGAAATCCACCTGCCCGGTAAGAAGATCTACGAGGCTGGTTATCGTGTATTCTGGGGTTATTCCGGTTGCCTCTGGAGGATTGGAATCAAAGCGCTAAAGTCCACGATTTCGTCGTCGCCACGCAGCGCAGCAAGCACTTCGGTTGAGGATCTTAGAATGTTAGTGATGATGTTGGCCATTGATTTGATTGATGTTCTGTTGACTTTAAGCGTCGAAATGGTTTTGCGTTGCGACTCCAGTTTGTCGCAGCGGCGGATTTTTTGGGTCAACTTTTGCCAGAAGTATCGGAGTCCGTTAGATCATTGAAAATGAAGCGATCTTCAGGCTGAGTCTGCATGCCGAGCCTTGTTCGAACTAGGTTGCTCCCATAGGCAAAACGCCGGCGAGTGGCGTCGAACGACCATGTTTCAGGTTCGTACTCCTCTGCGTCTTCCATGAATGAGATGATGTTGTCTAGGCAAAGGCGAATTACCTGAATCTCATCAACGGAGCTTCGGCCTATCATAATTTGGTAGAGATCGCATTTTACCATTCTGAGTTCTAGGCGGATATGGTCGAGTTCTTCATTGAGTTTCGTTTTCATGGTAATGTAGTGACTAAGGGGTCGGCACTTCCAGCTCTTGCTGTAAGCTTATATTTCGATACTGGGTTGCGATCTGTGAAGATCACGGGCGCGCTGCTCCTGCCATAGTTTCGAATCCATTTTGACGTCTTGTGTGTACCAATCGGCAGGGAGTTGACCTAGTGATGCACATTTGCTAAAATCGGCGCGAAAGCCGGCGTTGTTTATTTGGGTGATGTTAAGATTTCGAATTCTTTCGACTCCTGATTTGGAGAAGTCCACGTATCCAGGATACGTTCCTTCAGCAATTTTGAGGTATCTGCACTCGCTAAAGTCTACGGCGTTTCCATCCACGTCGGCGGCGGAGATTTGAAGATCCCCAATAGTCTCTATTCCCGAATCGAGAAAATCCACGCTCCCTGGATAGACTCCCCGGGCGATGCGAAGTTTGGCGCACAGACAGTAAGATGCCGCCAGACCGTCATTGTTCGGACTGATAATTTGCAGATGCTCGATTTCACGGACTCCACTGCAATTAAATTTTACGGAACCATGATAAATGCCCGTGGCGATCTGGAGTTGGTCGCAACAGGTAAAGTCGGCAGCTTCACCGCTCGCGTTAGGCTTGGTAACAACCAGATCTCCAATTTTTTTAATTCCCGAGTCCATGAAGTCTACAAATCCGTCAAAGACACCTTCCGCAACTTTGAGCTGATTGCATTCGGCAAAATTGGCGGAATTTGCCTCGTCATCATTGCCAGAGAAATGAAGCATAGGGGACAAGTGGGTGATTTCTGAACCCGACATGTCGCAATACTCGGTGATCTCCACTGGTTCAGTGAGCTTGCGTGCCCAAGCGGGATCACGGTTTACGGCATTCTCAAATTGCGCGGCTGTCATTTTAGTTTTCATAATATTGCCCTCCAGTGCTTTTCGAAACAACTGCAGTATAATTATGCAGCAGCCCCCAGGTTTTTTGATGGCCGTTGTGAATTGTTAGATAAAGGGCCGTATCGAAAACGGTGAGATTCACGCCACGATTAAGCAGTTCGATGGCTTTTTCTGTTTCACGGGCTGCCGCTGCTTCGATTAATTTTGGGTAGATAGTCATAATAATTTTGTCAGTTCTTTTGATGATGTTGTTGTGGATCGGGTGACTCTGCCGCGACCAACTTCGCCGATTCCCGATTCGTTCGGAAACCGTCAGGCTGGGCAGGCTAAAGAAGTGCCGCTGGGATAGGTTGAGGCGATGGAATGCGGAATGGATCCGGTCCTATCAATTATATTGGAATTTTGATAAATCATCGTTCCGGCGATGCGTTTAGCCAGCCCAAACAAAGGAGTAACGAGGTCGCCTGCGTGGATCGGAATAGATACTTTGATCCGATTAAGCAGCTTCGTGTGCCTGTGAGTGGGCAACAGCTTTTAGAATACTAGCAAATCAGAATACCCGTCTAGGAAATGCATCGAGGTCTTTCCGCGAGTAGCGAACCAATCCACCCACTTTATATTTAGGTAAAGGTGCCGCTCCGCGAAAATCGACGCTTGAATTGCGCTCGATTGACCGAACAGAGGTTTTGAGATGAGCGGCGGCCTCCGTCTTGGTGAGCAAGTCGGATGGATCTATGGGTGTAGCAGGCTGGTTTTTCATGGCTTTATGGTTCGTCCAATTGCCAGCCATAATTCGGACATAGATCTAAATGGCTGGAGCCACAGGATTGGGAAGCCGGGCGCATTACACTCTGACCACAGAGAGTAGTTACGATTTCCCGCATTTCCAATTTGTGCACGGCCCTGGCGTTGGCAAAACCTTCCAGAACCTCAGCCGTTTCCACTATGCGGTGCCACGACGCTATAAATAGCACTCAACGAAGTATTAGACCAGCCTCCAATTGTCGAGAAAAATCTCAAAAAAGGATTCAACCTCCTTCAACGTCCGGCTTTACACTCCCCTGCCAAGCTTCTTCAACGCCGACTTTGTCACGATTTTCGGAGTGAGGCCCCAATATTTTTCTGCCTCTTCCTCGGATTTCTCCCCGTTCAGATAGTGGCTCCGTACGGTTGCCTCGCTATTGCCCATCTGCAGGGCTACCGGACCGACCTCACCCAGTTCTATCACTCGATACGTCCCATAAGAATGCCGGAGCACGTCCTTTTCGATCACGATCGATTCGGGAACATGCGCACGTTTCCAGCGGCGAAATCGTTGATAGAAGGAGTAATTGGAGACTACAGGACCTTCAAGCTTTCCGTCTTCCTTTTCGCGGATGAACTGGATCCATTCCATGAGCGTGAGCCCGACTGGAATGCGCCTGGCCTTTCGGGTCTTCCCAAGTTTCCGGCCCTTGATGATTTCCTTTCCGATGGCCACCCAATCAAGGTGATGCCACGCACCGGTTTTGTCTTGGGTGATAAACTCATGGGGCCGGAGACCTCCAAACAACGAGAGGACCAGATAACTGAGAATCTCTCGGTCGTAGTTCGCTACGGCGATTTTAAGCAAAGCGGATGCCTGTTTGGGAGGTAACACCGCGATTTCATCGTCTTTTCCCTGTGTATAGGTGTCGATTTTGAGACAGGGATTTTCAGCAAGGTATTCGCGCTTCCCACACCAAGTGCAGAATGCCGACACCACGGCCCAGATATTCTTGTGATTTCGATCTGAAGTCCGTTCCCGTTCGTCGTCCAAATATCCACGCAGAAATTCCACGTCGCAGGCGTCGATCACCTTTAAGTCCTCCTCCGCCTGCGCGGAGATCCAGGCCTTCAACCGTTGTTTCTTGTCGCGGAGAGTGGGCGGTTTGAGCCTGTCCTTAACTTCCGCAAGGTACTCGTCTACAGCGTCTGCGAGCCGCAGCGACTTTGACTTTGCTTTGAAGATAGGGACCCAGTGGCTCACCGCGTCCTCTACGGTGGTTCCGGCGTCAATGCAGCGTTCATGTTGCTTCAATAATTCCGCCACCAAGGCAGCAGGAAGCGCGGCCATCTTCTTACCTCGGATAGCACTGGCCATCTTTAGCCCAGCAATGATTTGTTCTGCCTCAGGTTTCGTGGCAGCCTTTCTGTAAAGCCCATTTCCGACATAGACTCGAAAACCTTTCCCGAACTCCTGAATGTTGTAATTCAATGGTTTCATGAAAAATGAATACGATCTTAACGATCTTTTAACAATCCCATTCTCATGAATCCTCTATTTATCAAGGGTGACACAGGTTTGCAAAACCGTCATTCGAGGGTTCGATTCCCTCCTCCGCCTCCAGCATTCTTTGCTCGAAACGAGGAAATGCCGTAGGAAATTGAGGTCCAGCTTACTGGAAGTTGCCACGCCCATTAGACCTTCTTCGACAAAGGTCGTTGCTTGTTTGGGTGAGTGGGCGGATGCCCAAGTTTCACCTTACCCACTTCAACAAGGGCGAGGGGGATAAATCGTCAGCTGCGGCGTTTCGGAGGGAATTCACGGTACCGGTAGGGTCGAGGTGGTTGAGCGGGTTGTCGGCATACCCTGCACCGATGTCCACGCCGTCATTTGACCGCATTTCGAAATGAAGGTGCGCGGGGTAGTAGCCGTTTGCCGTGCCGACGAGGCCAAGTTTCCCGCCGCGGGCAATGAGGTCTCCCCTCGCCACATCGATGCGGTGTAAGTGCGCATACATCGATTGTAGCATTTTCCCGTCCGCAGTGAGGTGGCCCGTGATCACCAGCTTTCCCCACCCTGGCGAAGGCTCACCGGTATAGAGAACCAGCCCATCAGCCACACAGAAAACGGGATCGCCCAAGTCGGTATTCATCCCGCCGATGCCGTTTAGGTCGTCTCCGGTGTGATGCCCGCCGCGGCGTTCATTCATCTCCCAGAATTTCTGCGCATTGTAAACCAACCCCGAGTGATCCGACCCCATCGGTGGGTCGAACCGCAGAGAGCGGGGGATTTGTGCCATTTCCCAAGGCGATAGAAAATCGAAGCGATGATCCACAGCACCCTGCTTCGGCATTCCCAGTGGTGCGTCACCACCGATCTCCCCAACCCAGCTTTTTCGCCGCACCAAATATCCCGCGATGCCTGCCACGAGAGCGACCAGCAGCATCCACAAAACCCAGCATTTCCAAGCACGCACGGCGCAAATACTGCGGATGATGGGGGAAACATTCAAGACTCCCATTTCCGGGTTTCCTTCTTTGACAATTCCGCGCTACCGCCACAGTTTCGCGCCGCAATCTTATAATATCTTACTCTTATGGCTTACGATCTCATTGTCATCGGTGGCGGCCCAGCTGGCTACGTCGCCGCCATCCGCGCGGCTCAACTTGGAAAAAAAGTCGCCTGTGTCGAAGCCGACCGCGCCGGGGGCACTTGCCTCAACTGGGGCTGCCTTCCCACCAAGGCTCTCTTGAAAAATGCTGAGCTCTATCACACCCTCGCTCACCGTGCGGCTGAATTTGGCTTCAAAATCGACGGCCTTTCCTACGATTGGTCCGCCGTCATTGGCCGCTCTCGTAAGGTTTCGGACCGCCTCGCCGGTGGCATTGAGTTCCTATTTAAGAAGAACAAAGTGGACTATGTCCGCGGCCTTGGTTCCATCGAGGGCCCTGGCAAGGTCGGGGTGGTCGGAAATGACGGTAGCCGCACGCTTTATGAAAGTAAGGACATCCTCGTCGCCACCGGTTGCAAAGCCCGCGGCTTGCCGAATTTACCCTTCAACGGCACCAGCGTCGTCGGCTCCAAGGAAGCGATGGTCCTCGCGCAGCAGCCCAAGGAAATGATCATCATCGGTGCCGGTGCGATCGGCGTGGAATTCGCCTACATCTATAACTCCTTTGGGACCAAAGTGACCCTGATCGAAATGGCCCCGCGCATCCTCCCTGTCGAAGATGATGAAGTCGGCGACGCCTTGGAAAAGTGCCTCATCAAGCAAGGCATCCGTGTCCTCACCAACACGAAAATCACCAACGCCGTGGACAAGGGCACGTCCGTGGAACTCACCGTCGAGGGCCCCAAGGAAAACGGCACCCTCAGCGCCCCGATCTGCCTGGTCGCGATCGGCATCCAGCCCGTGCTTCCCGGTGGCCTCGCCATGGAACTCGAGCGCGGCTACATCAAGGTCGGTGATCGTTATGAGACTTCCATCCCCAGCGTCTATGCTGCCGGCGACATCATCGGGCCACCGTGGCTTGCTCACGTCGCATCGTTTGAGGCCGTGCAAGCGGTCGAGGGTCTGTATGTAGAAGGCCACAAACCACGCAAAGTGAGAAATTTCCCAGGCTGCACCTACTGCCACCCGCAGGTCGCTTCCGTCGGAAAAACCGAACGCGCACTCAAGGCAGAAGGCGTCGAGTATGTGGTTGGGAAAATTCCATTCGTCGCCATCGGCAAGGCAATCGCCTCCGGTGAACCAGATGGATTTGCGAAGCTGCTCTATGGCAAAAAACACGGCGAGCTACTCGGTGCCCATATCATCGGAGAAAATGCAACCGAACTCATCGCCGAAATGGGCCTCGCGCTCGACCAAGAACTAACCAGTGAGGAAATCCACGCCACCATCCACGCCCACCCGACGATGAGTGAAGTCATTCATGAAGCGACCCTCGCTGCGGAAGGCCACGCGATTCATTTCTAATTTATACAAGGTTGAGTGGTAGGTAGATTTGGAAAAATCTAAGCCAGAGGTTAGACAAAAATACCTACCTTCAATCGATCGTCCACTGCTTAGAATCAGGGCTTTCGATGGGATGATCGATTGAACGAACTATCTCTCTGCTGTTTTCTTTGATCGGATCAAAGAAGATATGAATGGGCGCGCCGGCACCCGGCAAATTCATTTCATTCAACCCTCACCCGCAAGTCCCGCACACTCCACAGCACTCCCTTTGCGCCGTGGCCGTTTCCTCTCATCGGGCG
Organism: Luteolibacter sp.; assembly: GCA_043766715.1. GTDB lineage: Bacteria > Verrucomicrobiota > Verrucomicrobiia > Verrucomicrobiales > Akkermansiaceae > Luteolibacter. The sequence continues at coordinate 11,482 of JAYUHS010000103.1, read as the reverse complement.
TGCACCGTCTTTCCGATTCGCGGTAAACCGCTCCCGCGCCGCAGCAAATGTCTCATTCACAAACGCTTTGCTGCCGATCACCGCTCCATCCGCGAAGTATCTCACCCGGCACCGCAGCATCGCCACCAGCTTCAAGTCAGGTAATACGGTGCCGTTAGTTTCCCCCACTAACGCTTCCGCTTTATTCATCGGCGACCTCGCCTCACCTTTTTGCACCTCAGCTCCGCCATTTTTCCGGTCTAGCGCCAGTCCCATTACTCTTCGGTAGGTGCGTGTGACGTCCTTCCACCGCTCCGCCTCGAAGCCGACTCCTTCATGGCTCAAGTTTGCCCTCACCAGTCCTTCTCGCGCCTTTTTTCCATTTCCCTTCGTCCCGCCGCCCACCGCTTCACCATAACTACTCCAGCGATATTCCGCTGGGTCTTGCACCATCCTCGCTCGCACTGGATTTAGGTCGATGTAAGCCGCCATCGTCCGCGCTGCGATCCCGCTTTCCACAATTACACTCTTATATCGCTCTTCCCACAGCGTCCCGCTGCGCTCATGCGTTCGGTTGAACCACCGTGTAAACCGCTGCAGCAAGGTCTTCATAAATTCACTTAAATCATGCATCCGGTACACATAACGGGCATGAATTTCTGCCACCCACTCCTCCCTTTTCTCCGTCCGCGCCGTTGCCAACTCCTTGGCAACCCCCGCCACAAGGGCTTGGTTGTAAATCATCGCCAGCCGTTTCAGTAGCTCCTCATCTGAAATCCCATCGTTTGGCATCGGTGGGACCTCCAAAAGAATATGGAAGTGGTTGGACATGATGCAGTAAGACAAAACCCGACAGCCCGAAAAATTCTCCTGCATTCGCATCAGCATCCGGAAGTGTTCACGTTCCACATCCCCAAACACAAATCGCCGATCCACCACCCGGCTAATGCAGTGATAAATTGCCGGCTTTTCTGCCGAGTTCTTCCATGGTGACAACCAACGTTTGCTCGGCATGCCGCTTTTGTAACTTCTTCAGCCCGCGCAGCAAGCTAATTCTCTGCATATTGTCTGGGATCTTGTAGGATTGGATCTTGTAGGATTTTGAAGACGGCGGCGTTTTTCATTTCACCGAGATCGAACTTGAATTCGAGTCAGTTCCAAGCGTTGCGGGTGGCGCGCCACTTGCTTTGTGCGAGTGGGCAACCTACCTCGATCAACGCAACGGCAGTAGCATCGCTTTCATCACCATCACCATCACAACACGATGTACTCTGCCGTTCTCGTGTTACGAAAGCGTCGGCACCAACGGCAGTTCTGCTTGCTTTACCGGTATCGCGACTTCCTCCGTAACGACCTTGACGTCGTCAGCAATGACCTCGGCACGCTCTGCAACGACCTCAACCTCGTCTGACACGACCTCGACGTGTTCCGAAACGATCCTATCCTCCGCTGCGATGACTTGGACTTCTTCTGGCACGACCTTGACCTGTTCTTCCACCACCTCGGGCGTATCTGCGATCGCCTCGGCTTCCTCTGCCACCACTGGGATGTCTTCAACCACGGCGGCGGATTCCTTTTGTTTATTGAGTTCCACGAGGCGAATGACCTCAGCCTTGGCGGCGGCGATCCGGCCGGAGTCCGCGACTGGGCCGAGTTTCTTGGACACCACTGGCTGGGCATTTGCACCGAGTTCGGCGAGGCGGTTTTCTACCTTCTCGCGAGCTTCCACGGCGGCGGCTTCGCGTTTTCTCATTTCCCCGGCATAGCGGGTGGAAACGGCCACGGACTCTCGCAGACGCTCGATTTCTGCCTGTAATCCTGCGCTGTCGTCCGGACGGTTCTGAACCAAGGCAAGTGCTTCGCGAGCTTTGGACAAGTCGTTTTCCAGCGCGAAACGGCGATCTTTCTGCGCCTTGTCTGCCTCGTTGGTACGGGCGTTGAGGTGCTTGATCGTTTCTTGGGATTTCTTGAGATCTGCTTCCAAGGCGGAAATGCGCTTGGCTTCGTTGTCGGATGCCTTGCGGGCGGCGTCTAATTCCGAGACGACCTTCTGGTGCGCGGCTTGGGTCACTGAGCCGGATTGGAGAGATTCAAATTCAGACTTGAGAACCTTATGGTTAGCTTTGGACTTCTCGAGCGAGGCCTCGAGGTTTCTCACCCGCTCTTGCTGGCCCTTGTCGGCAGTGGGAGCGGATTTCGCTGGGGCGGTCGATTTCGCCGGGGCACGCATGGACCAGCCTAAGAACCCGCTGACAGCGGAGGTAACGGCGACGATGGGCAGGATGGTGGAGAGATTCTCAATCATGGTCAGTAGGGTTAAATCAAGCGGTGAGGTGACGTGCGGCCAACTATTGCGGGATGGCAGGAACGGTCAACTTCATTGCCACGCGGAATTTCCTAGGCATTGCCGTCGTGATGAAATTTTTTCCTCAAGAGGCGGCCGAACTTAAGCGGTGGCTCAGATTTCGTATTCGACCCCGGGCTCGGGGATGATGACTTGAGTCTTCGGCAAGCGGCTCTCGATTTCTTGCTTGAACCAAGCCACGGCACCGTCGTCACCGTGGACGAGGAAGCACTTTTTCGGGGCTACCTTGAGGATGTAATTAAGGATGGCCTCGCGAGTGGAGTGGCCGCTGAAGTCAAAGATACGAGTCTCGCAATTGAGCTTCACTGATGGAAAGGCTGGATCCAGCACGATGGAGTCGCCGGGCTGCGCGGTGCGGATCTTGCCACCGGGTGTCTCCGGATCTGCGTAGCCCACGAAGAACAGGCCATGCTTGGCATTTTCTAAAACTCCCTGACGGGCGAAATTATTTGAGACAGTTTTCTCCGACATCATGCCGCTGGAAAGCGCGTAAATGCAGCCGGGATGGAATGGGATCGGCCCGGTGCGCTTTTTGCTACCGGCTTCGAGTTCCATGTCCTTGAGGAAGCGGAAATTTGGCAAATGTCGGCGCGAAGTGTCACAGAAACGGTCGTAAACCAAGGTCATCTTGGTGCTCAGTCCGCCGATGTAAACGGGGGTTCGCTTCGGGATCAGGCCCTCGGATTTGAAGCGATGGATCATCCCCAGAACCTCTTGCGTTTTGCCCATCGCGAAGACCGGGATGAGCACGGAGCCCTTGCGCTCAATGACGCCCTTGATGGCGGCGGCAAATTCGTTCTCCTCGTCGGTCCGGTCGTATTCAGGTTTGCGGGCCTGCTCGCCACGCGTGGTCTCGACGATGAGTGCATCCACCGTTTCCTCGGGGAAAAGTGCGCCCTTTTGCAGCGTGCTGTGTTCGAAATTCACGTCGCCGGTGTAGAAAATCTTCTTTCCCTCTGCCTCGATGGTCACGCCCACGGAGCCGAGGATGTGCCCGGCATCATGGAAAGTGCCACGGATGGAGCCAGCGGGATCGAGATCGAACGGGCGCTCAATGTTGCGTGTTTCGAACCCCTCCTCGATTTCGTCCAGCTCGCGGTGCTCGAAAAGCGGATATTCCGCGATGCCGTGCTCGACGCGCTTGGACTGCATCACGTTGACCGAGTTGTGGAGCATCGCGCTGGCGAGTTCCGCTGTTTCCGGGGTCATGAAGACCTTGGCTTGCGGCTGGCCTTGGAGGAAAACTGGTAGGGTCCCGACGTGGTCGAGGTGAGAGTGAGTGATGATGATCGAGTCTGCGCTGCGGCCATCGATGAATTCGTAATGCGGGACGGCCTCTGAGCCTTCGTGTTTCGGGTGCATTCCGGCGTCCAGCACGACCTGAGCAAGCTTGGTTTTCAGCAAATAAGAATTCGCACCGATACCGGCGTGGCGACAGAGACTTTTGAATATCATATAAAAGCAAGAGGCGGGAAACGGTGCGGACAATGGGCGGGGGGCGGGCGTCTGTCAACCCAGCCCGTCACCCGCCAGTTCTACGACAGGGTCGTCTTCCCAGTCGTCTTCCCAGTCATTGACGTCTTTCCCAGTCTTCTTAGTCTCTGGCCCTTGCACGCTTATTCCCAACTCGCCGTCGTCGGCGGCGGCCCGGCTGGTCTGCGTGCCGCAGAAGTCGCTGCGGCTCGCGGCCTGCGGGTCACGCTCTACGACGGCAAGCCCTCGGTTGGCCGGAAATTTCTCGTCGCCGGGAAAGGCGGACTCAATCTGACTCACGCTGAAGCTCACGAACGCTTCGTCACCCGATATAGCGGACCCGACCAGCCCGAGGAAATTTGGCACAGCCTCCTCGCTGAATTCGACTCCACAGCCCTCCGTGCATGGGCAGCCGGCCTCGGCGTGGAAACTTTCCAAGCCACCAGTGGCCGAGTTTACCCGCGAGTAATGAAGGCCGCGCCGCTGCTCCGCCGTTGGATCGAGCGGCTGCGTGGCCTCGGCGTCCGGTTCGAAATGAATCACCGGCTCATTTCGCTCACGCCCGGTCGGCCATATTCCCTTGGTTTTGCAAATGGCACCACCGCCACTGCGGATGCCGTCATCTTGGCGCTCGGCGGTGGTTCATGGGCGAGGACTGGCTCCGACGGCGGCTGGACTGCCATTTTCGATACCCTGAACATCGCCCATCATCCACTCGCCCCCGCCAACTGTGGCTGGGAGCACGCATGGTCGCCGGAAATCCTTGCTGCCGCCGAGGGGAAACCGATGAAAAATCTCCACGTCCGCGCGGGAGGGCACGAGGTTAGCGGCGAGCTGATGCTGACTCGCTACGGCCTCGAAGGCGGTGCGATTTACCAACTCGGAGCCACCCTCCGCGCTATGGCAGAGCCCGCCGTCGCCATCGATTTCAAACCCACCTTCAGCCACCCGCAACTCGTCGCAAAGATGGAATCCGTCCGCCGGGATTTCCTCAAGGAGGCCACCGTGCGCTGGAAACTCAGTGCACCCGCCGCCGCGATTCTGGCCCGGAAATTTTACCCAGACGCCGCAGCCCTCGCCCACGAGGTGAAACACTGCCTCATCCCACTCAGCCGCCCCCGCCCCCTCGACGAAGCGATCTCGTCCGCTGGAGGGCTCTGTTGGAGTGAGTTAGACTCCACTCTCATGGTGAAAAAATTGCCGGGTATTTTCGCTGCCGGAGAGATGATCGACTGGGAAGCACCCACTGGCGGCTACCTCATGCAAGGCTGCTTCGCCACCGCCACCCGCGCGGCCCAGTCAGCGGCGGACTGGCTCTAGGCGTGACGGTGTACCGTCTCGAAGCGGGTTCGGGACCTCAGGATTTCTGCTGAAATCTCCGACATCTCTGTTCGCGAACCCAACATTCGAGCTACCATCCTCAGGATCTGTGCTTGAATCCTCAGGATCTGTGCTTGAATCCTCAGGATCTGTGGCCGAATCCTCAGGATCTGTGGCCGAATCCTCAGGATCTGTGGCCGAATCCTCAGGATCTGTGGCCGAATCCTCAGGATCTGTGGCCGAATCCTCAAGATCTGTGCTCCAATCCTCAATATTTGTGCTCGAATCATCAAGATCCGTGCCTCAACCCTCAGGATTTGTGCTCGAATCTTCAGGATTTGTGCCCAAATCATCAACATTTGTAAACTAACGTGATTGGGAAGGATCGGTAGTCGGGTGAACGGAAAAAACAAAGTCCCAGTCTGCCCTTCGCGGGTTAAATTCTCCGATCCGTGCAGATTTGCTCAGGTGCAGATCCCGAAGGTAAAAGCCCGAGGGTTTGTGGCGATGGAGTGAACTTGCTGGCGGCGGATGTGGATTTGAGATTGGCGAGGGTGGAAACGACGTCATGGTGCGAGGATGAATCTGGATCACAGCCGTCGCCAATGGGTAAAGCGATTCATGCTGGGGACGGTGGTTTCATTTTCCCTGCCGAAGTGGACCGGGGTGCTGCTGGCGGACGTGGGTGCACCGTCACCCAGCGCGGCGGTGATCAAGCTCAAGTTAGTGGACTATCCGAATCTCGAAGGAGTGGGCGGCTCGCTCCAGTTGCAGTTTAGTAGTGTCGTGAAACCACTGACGCTCAATCGCATTTCGCCGGAGGAATTCGTCACCCTCGACTCGATATGCACTCACCAAGGCTGCACGGTGGGGCCTTTCATTTTATCGGAAAACTGCATGACATGCCCTTGCCACAGCTCGCGCTTCGATGTCGAAGGGAAGGTGTTTCGTAATGGTGTAGGCTCCACAGAACCGGCTCCGACAGACTTGAATCGTTTCGAAACGACCTATGATGCAGCGGTGGGAATCATCTCTATCACTATCCCAGGGCTGGCGCTTGGGATCAAATCGATCGAGGCCTATCCGCGACCTCTGACGGGAGTGGTGAAGGTGAAATTGAAATTTCCAGTGTCGAAGGGATCGACTTATGAAGTGAGTCACCAAGCGGCGTTAGACAGCGCATTCGTTGTGGTGCCATTTACCACTACGGCGAATGGGACTGCGCTTCTCACCTCGATCACGCCGACGGCGGATGGTGACGTCACCGCCTACATCGACGCGACCGGTGCCCGTGGCTTCTATGTGATAGGGCTGCGGCTCAGTCCGGTGTGATCTCACTCAAGACGTGGATTATTTCCCAACGATGTCATCGCGGGTCCATAGCCTCAAATCCGCGCCCGCACTGCGGATTTCCATGACGTCCTTCGAGAGTTGGTGGAAGAAATAAGGAGTGCCCCAGGGGTCCAGTAGTTCGCCATTACCATTGATGTGCTGGCCGTTCGGCGGGCCTAACACGGCGCTCTTTGGGTTTCCTCCCATGATTGCTTTCATGATCTCCGCGTTCGTACCGACGGGATTTTCTCCGAAGACGGTGCGGAAGTCGCGGAACATGATGGCGATTTGATCGAAATCCGCCGCCGCGGCTGAATCCTGTGCGGTGTGAACCGGTGGCGGTGTTTCCTCGAATGAAGAAGCGACTAACGGATTCGCGAAATCACGGCGACTGGCGGTGCGGGACTCCTCACGGCGGGGTGGTGGGGAAATGGCTGGCTGGACGGGAGCGGCGCTGCTAGGGGACTCGATGACTGGCTGACTTGGCGGTGGAGGATCTGGAGGTGTCTTCTTGGAAGGACTGCACCAAGCGACGATTAGGATAAATGCGGCCAGACCTAATAAGATAGAAATACGAAGACGGTTCACACGCGTTAGATGAAACCAAGATTTGAGGAAGAAAAGCGGCCTAAGTTAGGGAATACCTCATTGAGATTTTCTGAATCCACCCCGAACCATGAGGCAAGAGTGGCGGCGTATTGGTCCACCGAGGTGGTCGGGATCCAGCGTCCGGTGTCGGTGTCATCGGGTCCATTGACGGCGAGTGTTGGGAATTTCCCATAGGTCGCGCCGCCCTTGACGGCACCGCCGCAGACGAGGTGGTGGCCGCCCCAACCGTGATCACTGCCGAAGCCATTGCACGGGAATGTGCGGGCGAAGTCACTGACGGTGAACGAGGTCACTTGATTCTGGAGGCTGGTGGACTGGCCAGCACGCGTCCCGATGTCGCCCATGGCGAGGTGGAGCGCGTTCATGGCTTGGCTGAGTTCTGCGAGGAGATTCGCATGGCTGCCGATGACCACCTTGGCGTTGTCGGTGGTGGTCTGGCCTTGGTTGTTCGTCTGATTGGTATGGGTGTCGTAGCCGCCAACTTGGATGAAAAAGATTTGGCGAGTCATGCCAAGGCCGTTAGCGGTTAGGTTGGCCGCCTTGCTCCCGAGTTCGATGAGCCGGGCGACCATCTTCATCTGGTTCATCAGGCCGGAGCCGAAGTTTGAGCCGCCGTTAGGAGTGGTGATAGTAGCGGGAAACCGGCTAAACCATGGAGGGTTGGACGCTTGCTGGATAGCGAGTAGGTTACTGAGGATTTCCGCCTGATTGATCGAGTGGTCGAGGATTTGGGCGTAGGCCTTGGTTTGTAGGTTGGGGGATGCCTTGTCCGCAGTGAGGATGGAGTCCAAGGCTGTGCGCCGATTTCCACTGATGCTTGAAATTTTCACCGCGCCGTTGGTAGTGATGGAGTATTGCGGGGCGGTGTTGACATTTCCGACTTCAAAGATGTTGGAGCCTGCGAGGGTGACAGCCATTGAGACTTGGCCGCCGGCATTTACATTGATCGGTGCGGTGAGGAGGTCGGCGATGCGCCCGCCCCAGCCGCTGGTGTAGGGCTGGTCGGTGAGAGAGGTCTGCCACTGGGTCTGCTGGTCGCTGTGGGAAAAAAGTTGTGGCGGGCGCGGCACGCTCTGGGTGCTGTATTGGACCTTGGTCATCGGGAAACTGAGCGTTCCGACATTGAAAACAGGGGCGACGAAGCCTTGGTTGAAGAGAGTTCGTAACTCCGGCATCGCGGGGTGGAAGCCGTAGGTGTGATTGTCGGGCCCGGGGAATCCGGGCTGGCCGTTGCGTGAATTCAGAGCGAGGGCGGTCGCAGCACTACCGTCGGCGTTAGGGATGGCTAGAGCGGCGGTGCGGATCGCCGCGTAGTTTTCCCACTCGGAAGGAATGGTGGGGATGATCATGTTATTCGAGTCATTTCCGCCGTTGAGGAATATGCAGACCAGCGCCTTGTAGCCGGAAATCTGTGGTTGCTGGGCGACTGCGGTGTTTAGGAAATGCAGCTCGCGAAGAGTGTTGGAAAGGACTGTCGCACCGACGGCGGCGGGAATCGTCCGGCGCAGGAAATTCCGGCGGGAAATGTAGGGGATATGGATTTCCGATTTCATGGCAGGATTACTTTTGGATGGCGAACTCGGCCGAGGTGAGGATGAGGTGGACCACGGCGCGCACCCGGTCCCGGAGTTGAGTGATCGGCGGAGTGGTGATAGGGAAATTCGTGTCGTTAGCGACGTAGGTGATGATGGCCGCCCGAGTGCCGGTGCTGAGATTTCCACCGGTGAGAAGGGTGCCTAGCCGATCGACCAGTGCCGGGATTCCTGCGTTGCTGGTCTGTGGCGCAGTCATGTAGGGGCTGAGATCCATCGTTAGTGCGCCGCCACCACTTTTGAAACTGGTGTAGCCATTCGGATTACTGGCACTGAGGATACTGGAGGAAATGGCATTGGTGAGCACCATGGTGTTGGAGTCATTGGTAAGTTGGAATTCGGGAGTGGTCATTCCCGCCTGTGCGATTTCTCCGGGGTATTGGAAATCTGGGTAGAAGAAGTTGAAGACGGTTGTGGCGTTCAGCGGAGTTTGATTGAGCGGATCTTGGGTGTAGCCGATGTTCCAAGTGGATAAACTGACGGTCGCGGTGCCGGAGCGGCTTGATGCGGGCATGGATAGCGGATAGGCGACCATGCCGCCGCTGCCCTCTGAGCCATCGGTGATGACTGACGGGGTGGTGACATTAAATACATTCGGAGCGCTGATGCTTGTGACTTGATAGACGAGGTCTTGGGCGGCGATGGGAGAATTCGTGACGAGGAAATGGATTTGCACTGAGTCACCGACGGTTAAATTATGATTCGCGGCGGTCTGGATGGCGATGCTGGAGACGCCGTTGGTGGTGGTGACATTGTAGCCTCCGGTGAGTTTGGGAATCAGAACGACACCACTGGCGGTGGCCGGGGCCGACGGCAGGGTGACGGTGAAGTTCGTGCTCGTCGCACCGGTGATGATGTAGGTGCCGTCCAAGCCAGTAGCAGCCAAACCACCGGTTGAAAATTTCAGATAGACCTTCTGCCCAGCAAGGTAGCCTGAGGAAGTGACGGTGACGGAATTCCCGCTACTCGAATAGTTCGGTGAACTCAGTGAGGAGAGATCGACAGTGAACTGATAGGGGGTGTAGGAATTTCCGGTGATGATTCCGGAAAAGGTGGTCACGCCGAGGTTGAGGGTGAAGTCGAGTGGGGTGGCAGACGCGACGGTGTAGTTCTGCACGGTATTAAAGGGAGCGGTGCTGCCCAGAGTCCCGGTGGTGAACTGGAGCGCGACGGTGTCCCCTGCTTGGTAGCCCGGTGCGGCGAGGGTGACGATGCCGGTGGGGCCGTTTAGGCTGTAGGTGGGGGTAGTGTTCTTAACCGCGTAGGATTGCGCGGTTGGGATTTTACTAACATCGGCCGCTGAATCGACGGGGTTTCTCAGTGCGATGGTCTCGCCATTAATCAGGCGGTGTGGAATGGGAGTTTTTACTAACAATGTCGAGAATCTGAGCTGGCGGTAGGTGCTGCCGGGAAATGCTGCGGCAGGAAACGACCTCGCTGGACCGGTCAATCTGAGTAGGGGTTCGCGTTGTTTTCCGAACTGTGGATCGGCAGCGGCGGTGGTGCTGCGGGCTTCGTAATCCAGCAGGATCGCACGGAAAACTTCCTTCATGTCGCCGCGGATGCCGGTGCGGATGCCATCGACGTTTTTCTCGCCGTTGAATGCCCGGACCACGCGGTGGATGTAGTCGGGCTTGGGGTGACTGGTGACTAGGCGTTGGATAAGTTGGCGACAGATGTAGGGTCCGGTGGCGGAGTTGTTGACGATGTTGTCGAGTGTGACCTCAAGATCTCGCAGGCCGTTGCGGTCGTAGGCATTGGTGATGTCGGTGTCTATCAAGTTGCTGGCAGCGGTGGCTCGGGCTTGCACGGTGTAAACTGGGGAGGTCTCAGTGACGGTGGTGCTTGCGCTGACGCTGGTGGCGGCGGGCAGCATGACGTTGTCTAATAGAATCTTCGTTCCAAGTTCATGTTTGGAGGGGACGAGGATCATGGGGTCAACATAGTTAGAAGAACCTGAGTAGCTTCCTGGTAGCCGATTGCCGTTCAGGGGTTGACCCCAATTCCAGCCGGTGAAAACGCGGGCCATACCGGTGATGACACTCTGGTCGTAGGTCGGCACGGCATTTCCTTTTGAATTGAGGACGAGTGTGCTGTCTGGCCAAGTCCGGTAGAGGCCGGCGGAGAAAAGCTGGAGAATCTCGCGGGCGTAGTTTTCGTTAGGGTGGACTCCGGTGATGATGCTGCCTGCGGAATTTGCCCGCATGTCGAGATAGACGCCCATAGCGGGGCTGAGGGTGATTTGTTTGAGGATGTCCCGGAAATTTCCGAAACTGGAGTCAATCATCGTGTCATAGTAGTCGGCGAGTGCGCGGCCGTTGTTGTTCAGTGGGCCGGTGTCTGAGACGACGAGGATTTCACTGAGGGCGAAGGCTGCGCGCTGGCGGAGTTGGTCCGGTGCGGTGACTGAGTTCTGCCACCAAGAGTTAAAGAAAAGAGTGCTGGGGTAGGGGTTCTGGGGGTCGTTGCTGAGATTTGCTAGAACGTAAGGAATGGTGTGGGTCGGTGGGGTGAGGGCTGGGTCTAACTGGTCCTCTATCCATGCGCGGTAGCCGTTTGATTTGACGGTTGCTAGATCGGTGGGGCTGGGCCCAAAGGTGGCTTGGGTGAGGAAACGTGAATTCGCGGCGTCGCTGGTGGCGTGGTCATCGGGCCATGCAGGATATGCTGGCACGGCAGGCGCTGTTTGTGAGCCTGCGGTTTTCCCGAAGGTGCCGGAGAGTTCGCCAGTGGGGTGATTGACCGTCGAGATGACGATCCGCACTTCGCCATTATTGAGCGCGGTGAGGTCGGCAGGCTGCATGTTCCAAGT
>JAYUHS010000102.1:0-4971 GCA_043766715.1 Luteolibacter sp. | reverse complement strand
GCCGTCCGACCATCCCGGACGACCTGCGCGGCGGGATTTTACCCCATCCGGCGTGCTCGGATGAGTCGCGCGGCGGGCGTGAGGGTCGTCCGACCATCCCGGATGACCTGCGTGATAGCCGCGCGGGCTGTCCAAGCGCATGAAACAGCCCTAGAAGATTGCGGACGCTGGGGAATCCCGCTTGAGTCCGCGCATGTCGCGCCGCTTGGCCCTGCCCATCCTCCTCGTCGCTGCGATCCTGTTCGCGTCATTCGGACTGACGCGACTGCGTTTCGACACCGATATCCTCTCAATGCTGCCCGGCGAGCTGCCGGAGGTGAAAGGGCTCAAAGCATTCCATGAAGCGTTTTCGAAAAATGACGAACTGATCCTCGTCATCGGCGGCAGTGAGAACGATGCCGGCACGCTATCTGAAGCCGCTGAAAGCCTCGGGAAAAAACTCGAAGCCGACGGCGTGGTGAGGCACGCCCGCTGGAAACCGCGCTGGAACGACGAGCCAGAAGGTATCGCCGAATTGTTAGCCTATCTCTGGCTAAACGGTGATCCCGCCGTGACCCGCGCCCTCGCGGACCGGCTGACTCCCGAGAAATCCCAAGCCACGGTCAAAGATGCGCTGGCGAAGGTGGCGACCTCGATGGAGGGCCCGGAAATGGTCATGCTCGCGCACGATCCCTTGGGTTTCCTGAGTCATCCCACCGTCGCCAGTCTGATGAACTCGTCCGGTCAAGGTGGCGAGGCGTTCGAGAGTGGCGACGGACGGACCCATTTATTATTCGCCGACTCCCCTACCCCGATTTCTGGCTATCGGGCGGCGGATGCTTGGCTGAAAAAGCTGCGGACCTCGGTGAAGGATTGGCAACAGGACGCGGGCAAGGGACTCACCGTCCATTTCACTGGAGAACCCGCATTTTCCTCGGAAATCGGCGTGGCGATGGAAAATGACCTCAGTGGCTCGATCAGCATCACATTAGGCCTCATCGGTATTTTGTTCTGGTGGATGCAGCGGCGCTTCAGCCTGCTGCTCGGGCTGACGGGGATTTTGATTCTCGTTTTCGCCGTGGCGTTAGGGATCGCTGGTTGGCTCTATGGCGAGCTGAGCATCATGGCGCTGAGCTCCATCGAGATCCTCATCGGCCTCGCGGTGGACTACGGACTCGTGATCTGCCAAGAGGCAAAAGTCGCTGGCCATGACCGCAAGGCACTGCTGGCGGCGAGTGGGAAACCGGTGTTCTTCGGTGCGCTCACCACCACGGTCGTTTTCCTCGCGCTGAACCTCGGCGGGCTGCCGGGGATGGCGCAGTTAGGCAGTATCGTCGCCTTCGGGTTGATGGCTGCGGCGATCCTGATGCTCGTGGTTTATCTGCCCTTCGTCGCGAAGTTCGGGGTCGATCGTGCACCGGCCACCGGCAGTGGGAAAATCCTGCCACGTCGCCGGATGTCGTGGGCGATCACCGCCAGCCTCGCCGTGGGCAGCGCCGTCATTCTCGCCATCCATGGCCTGCCCGGCGCTGAGTTCAGCTCGAAAATCATGCGTCCACGGAACAGCGAGGCCATGGCCACCTTCGAGCACGTCCAACAGGCATTTCCCGCTTACAGCAGCAATTCGCTCGGGGTCGTCGTCGAGGCGAAATCGGACGCCCAGATGCTCGAACGCCTCGCCGAAGCCCAGCGCCGGATGGACCAAGCAAAGGCCGCTGGTCATGTGGCGAAAAGCCTACTCCCCAGCGGCTGGTGGCCTGACATTCGCCTACAGGAAAAAAACCGCCCAGTGCTCGCCACCATCGCCCGCGACCGTGAGCGGTTATTGCGAGAGGCCGATACCGCAGGCTTCACCGGCGAAGGGCTGGCACTCGCTCGATCCGTGCTCACCGCCGTCGAGAAGCAAACGAGCGGCCAAGACTTGATCTTCCCCCGCTCCGCCTCCGCCCGCGAAATCATGCGGATTTTCCTCTCCCGCAAGGACGGCGGCGGCGGCTACCTGCTCGGCTCGGTGGAGCCTGCGCGAGGCATCGATCCCGCCGCTGCCGACTATGAAACATTTCGCGCCATGACCGGTGGCGGGATCTGGCTCAGCGGCTGGAACCTATTTAAGCCCGCCATTTCCCGACTCGTGAGCGAGGATATGACCCGGATGCTGGTGCCGATGTTTGTGCTGCTCATCGCCATGATGATCGCCATTTTCCGCAAGGCGGGCGACGTCGCACTGGCCTTGTTCGCCATGGTCATCAGCACGTTGGTGCTGCTCGCCATCATGAGTCTCGCCGGGCTGAAATGGAACTTCGTCAACCTCATGGCCACCCCACTTTTACTCGGCACCGGCATCGACTACGCCATCCATGTCACCCTCAGTCTGCGGCGCACGGGTGGTGATTTCCGAGACCTCTGGCAAGGCACCGGCAAGGCGCTGCTGTTCTGCGGCGCGTCGAACGTCATCGGCTTCGGCTCGCTGATTTTCTCCTCCAGCGACGCGCTCGTCAGCCTCGGGGTCGTCTCCGTCATCGGCATCGTCCTCAGCATGGCCACCTCCATTTTCCTGCTGCCCGGCTGGCGGCATCTCGGTGCAGAGTAAGTCACCCTAGCCAGAGCCTTCCGGCGTGCGTTTCGTCCGATTTCCTCGGGGAAACCCAGCGCCGGACACCTTTAAAAACCTTAAACTCTGAAAACCTTCATGACCTCGTCTCCGAGATGATTGATGACCTTCACCGCGATGCGGCCACTCTTCGGTTTGTCGAATGGGCGGGAGGTGTCGCTGTTGAGGGTGGCCCAGGCTTCTGGATTGATCTCGGCCTTGAGGGTGGTTTTTAGGGCGCTGTAGGGATCGTTGGCACCAAGGAAATAGGCGTGGCGGACGAAGAAGCTTTCCTCGTTGTAGTCGGTGTCGATGAACCAGCAGGCGATGCCGTCGGCGCCGTGGCTGGTGACCTCGCCGGTTTGGGGTTTGAAGACATCCACGCCGTTGACTTTGACGCGAAGCTTGCCGTCCGGCTCGGGGAGCAGGGTGATGTCGGGCTCGCCGAAGATGACGAAGAGATTGCCCTTGCCGGTGTTCTTGAGGTCCTCGGCCATGTGGAGGTCGGCATTCATGCGGGCCTTGAGCACGGGGATGCGGCCGAGCTTGCTGAACTCGGTGGCGTGGGCCTCGTAGTTAAAGGCGCAGGCGATGAGCACGTCGAATCCGGCATCCCCGCACTCGCGGGCGGCCTCGACGAGGTCGGCGCGCTGGACGGTGCCGAACTCGGGGCCAATGAAGATTCCGGCGCGTTTTTCCTTCTGCTCGCCCTCGATTCCTTCGAGGTAGCGGCCCTCGGCGCAGACGCGGCCTTCTCCGGGCCACAGCGTGAGGGCGGTGAAGGCGATGCGGTCTTCCTTGTGCGCTTGCTGGACGCCGGCGGTCTTGAGGTTTTCCAAAATCATCTGGGGGAAGGATTGCTTGGCTCCGTAATTGGCGATGTCGTCGCTGAGCTTGTCGATCAGCTCATCTTCCTCATCCACGCCGAGCACGCGGTGGGGGCTGAGGCTTTCTACGGTGAAGGGACCAGCGACGCGGACGCTCTTTTTGTTATCGTAGGGCTTGTCGTAGAGGAACTCGAAGTCGGCCTTGGCGGCGATGGATTTGTCGATTTCCTGTTGGCGGGAAATGCGGGCGGACCACCATTGTTGATGAAGAGATAGGACCGATGGGAGGTATGGGACCGATGGATTGGGTGGCAGTTCGCGGGGGATTTCCCATTCTTCCCATCCCTTCCCATTTTTCCCATTCGATCCCATGGCTTTGTTCAGGGCCTCGCGGAGCGGCTCTAGCTTGGCCTGCCACTCGTCCCAGATGACATCGATCTCGGCGTTGTTGGCGATGGATTTGAGGGTGATGTGCGGCACGCGTTCATAGACGAAACCGTGGCGGATGTCCCCCTGCACCGGCTGCGAACTCGGCGCAGTGCGGGTGACCTCGGCTTCCTTGATCTGGCCCTCGCGGGAATCCGCTAGCAGGTAAAAGGGGTAGCGAGCACCCATGATCCGGGCACGGGCCAGCGCCAATGCGACTCGTGAGGTATCAATGGTAATCCAACGGCGACCCCATTGTTCCGCGACGGTGGCGGTGGTGCCGGAACCGCAGGTCGGGTCGAGCACGAGGTCGCCGGGATCGGTGGCCATGAGGAGGCAACGCTCCACCGCGCTTGTGGATGTCTGAACTACATAAACTTTCGGATCAGCTCGGCTTTGAATTCCACCAATATCCATCCAAGCATTTGTTCGCGGGAAGACGGTGAAGTCATTGAAATGGCGAACATAGCGCAGGCGATTTCCGCCTAGATGGGCGCGGCCTGACCAAACCACTCGCTTCATCCCAATTTCGCCGGACTTCCAGTAACCGGTGCCAGGGCCATAGCTCTTGCCTTCAAAGGTTACAGGGAAATCTCCCGGTGGCCGCTGACTGGAAAGACCACCTGAAGTGCAGATAAAGGCACCCTCCGGCAGCGACGCTTGGTTTTCTTTTTCCTCGGCTGTTAGTGACCGAAGTCGCCCGTCGCGGAATTGCACGAGCGAATACTTGGACGCGCCCTCGCCACCGGGCTGCTTTCCTTGAAATAGCTGCCGGTATTTCACGCCAGATGCAGACTTTGAATACCAAAGGATGAAGTCGTTTGTGCCCGGAAGGAGTTCAGCAGTAGCAGAGCTAGTCTTGGAATATGTGATGAGGGCGCAGAAGTTGTCCTCCCCGAACACCTCATCCATCACCGCCCGGACGCGGTGGACATTTTCATCGCCGATCTGCACGAAGATGGAGCCGGAATCGGTGAGGAGATCGCGGGCGACGGTGAGCCGGTCGCGCAGGTAGGTTAGATAGCTATGAATGCCGTCGCGCCAGGTGTCGCGGAAGGCTTTGACCTGCTCGGGCTCGCGGGTGATGTGGTCGGCCTTGCCGTCTTTCACATCGCGGCTGGTGGTGGACCACTGGAAGTTGCTGTTGAA
>JAYUHS010000101.1:0-31812 GCA_043766715.1 Luteolibacter sp. | reverse complement strand
ATCATCGTCACCCACTCCAAGCGCACCATGGCCCGCGCCGACGTGATGTATGGCGTGACCATGGAAGAATTCGGCGTTTCCAAGCCCGTCGGCATGCGCCTCACCGCAGACGACGGCAAGGGCAACCAAAGCGAGTCCAAAACCGAAGCAAAAAGCGCCGCCCAGAAGGCCGCCCTCAGGCTCGACGCCTAAAATCACCGCGCAGTTCTTCGTGCATTGTCAGCCCTTAAAGGTCGGCGGTTTTCTTATCACGCTGATGGTGGCGATCACGAGCTGACTCAGTTATTTCCCGTTACTGACGGTGTCGTTGAAGCCTCCTCAAAATTCGGAAACCATCACTCAGCAATCGTCCATCACGAGGCCGGCTCATCCCCTTTTACGCAGTCGGATAAAATCGCTTGAAATGATAGACTCGTAGCTCAACATGTTCGCAACTTTGTAACTCAATGAAAACCACCATCCTTGCCCTCACCAGTGCCGTCATGGCCCTCGCCCTTTCTAACTGCGCCGCCCCTGCCGGCCCTAACACTCAGCGCGGTGTTGCGACAGGTGCCCTGCTTGGCGCCGGCGCGGGTGCCATCATCGGCCACCAGAGCGGTCGCACTGGCCAAGGCGCACTCATCGGTGCCGCTGCTGGCGGAACCGCTGGTGGTCTCTATGGCAATGCCCGCGATCAAGAGCAATACGGTCGCTACTGAAAATCGGCTTCATTCCCCAAACGGGACGTCCAGTTTCTGGGCGTCCCGTTTTTATTTGGATGAAGATCACCCGCCACGTCTCCTACACTCGAACTGCTTCGCTTCCCTATGCACCGCTTATTCCTCTATTTTGCCACATTCTTGACCGGCTTCTCTGTTGCTAGCGCCCAATACTCGCCCGATGGCGGCGGGACGTCCACGACTGCGGAACTGCATTCCGAGGAAAAAGTCATCGCCCCGGGTAAGCCGTTCACCGTGGCGCTTCAGCTCGCCCATCCCGATGGCTGGCATAGTTATTATAAGCACTCTGGCGGTGTGGAGTTACCCCCTGCCATCTCGTGGAAACTGCCAGAAGGATTCACTGCCGGGCCGATCCAGTGGCCAGTTCCCGAGGTGAAGGATGGATTTTTTGGAAAAAGTTTCGCCTACGAGGGTAGCCCAGTTTTCCTCGTCGAGATCACCGCCCCGGCATCGTTAGCCACCGGAAATGCCGTCACCCTCACCGCCGACGCAACTTGGCAAATCTGTAAGGACAGTTGCATCAACGAGAAAAAGTCCTTCACCCTCACGCTGCCCGTCGCCGCCGCAGCGGAAAAAGACCCATCGCAAATCGCGCTTTTTAATGAAGCTCGCAGCGAACAAGCCACGAAGATCCCCACGCTGAAAATCACTGCTGAATCCGCCGGTGGTGACATCCAGCTCCGGATCACCCCCGCAGCCGCCATCAAGGAACCGCCAGTCGATTTCATCCCGAACGAGCCCTTCGTCCAGTCCGCCAGTGCCGGCGGCAGCATCAAACGCGATGGTGATGCATGGCTGGTCCGCTTGAAACGCGCCACCAAGGACGCCTTCGAAAACGCGATCCCGCAGGGTAAATCCCTTTCAGGAATCCTCGCCGGCCCTGTATCCGTGGAAATTCCAGAAACCACTCTCACCAGTCCACCGGCGCAATCGCTGCCTTTTTCCAAATTACTACCCATTCTCGGCGGGATGCTACTCGGTGGCCTCATCCTCAACCTGATGCCGTGTGTTTTTCCGGTGATCGGCCTGAAAATCATGGGCTTCGTCCAGCAATCTGGCTCGGAGCGGAAAAAAATCGCCCTTCATGGGATCATGTTCACCGTCGGAGTGCTCGCATCCTTCGGGGTGATCAGCGGCATCCTCTTCGCCGCCCGCGCTGCTTCAGGAACCGGCGGGGATTCCATCGGTTGGGGCTATCAGCTTCAGAATCCTTGGGTAGTTCTCACGCTGATGCTGCTGATGTTTGTCCTCGCCCTTAACATGTTCGGGCTGTTCGAACTCGGCACTTCCGCCACCTCCGTCGGTGGTTCACTGCAATCGAAACAAGGACTCGGCGGCTCGTTTTTCTCAGGCGTGCTTGCCACCATCGTCGCTACGCCCTGCTCGGCACCCTTCCTCGGGGTAGCGATCGGCGCGGCCATTTCCCTGCCAGCCTTGCAGTTTTTCGCGGCCTTCGCGGCGATGGCGATCGGCTTATCGCTGCCGTATCTCATCCTCTCCGTTTTCCCGAATCTCGTCAGCTTCCTGCCCCGCCCCGGCGTGTGGATGGAGAGTTTCAAGCAAGCGATGTCGTTCTTCCTCTTCGCGACTGCTGGCTATCTGCTGTGGGTCTATGCCGGGCAAATCGGCTTGGATAACCTGCTCGGGCCGATTTTTGGCCTCAGCGGCATCGCCATCGCCGCGTGGATTTACGGTCGCTGGAACCTGCCTCATCGTCCGCGCCGCACCCGCTGGATCGCGACAACGCTGACCCTGCTATTTGCCATCGGCGGATTTCTTTTGGCGAAACCTCCTCAAAAATCCGCATTGGTCTGGGAGCACTGGAGCCAAGAACGCGTGGATGAACTGATCGCCGCCGGCACTCCCGTTTACATCGATTTCACCGCCCAATGGTGCGCGACCTGCCAAGTCAACAAACGGACCGCTTACACCGCAGAAGTGATCCAGTTGATGAAAGAGAAGGGAGTCGTCGCGCTCAAAGCAGACAAGACCAGCCCCGATCCTAAGATCGAGGCGAAACTCCAAGAACTGGGGCGCACCGCCATCCCCGTGGACGTGCTGCTCGTTCCGGGAAAAGAGCCCATCATTACCCCCGAGCTGCTGACCTCGGGGTTTCTCAAGGATCTCTTCACGCGAGAAATCCCCGCGAAATAAGCCTCACGCATCTCGGATCAACCGCCGCCTGACCGCCTCCAGCGCGGATTGGCTGGCGGAGAGCTTGAAATCCTTACGATTGCGCGGGTGAAAAATTTTGAAGGTTTCCGTGTCTCCACCTTTCACCGCGACGCCGAGCCACGCCATGCCCACCGGCTTTTCGTCCGTGCCACCACCCGGCCCTGCGATCCCCGTCACGGAGACTGCGATGCTTGCACCGCTAACTCTCAGCGCACCCTCCGCCATCTGCCGGGCCACCACTTCACTGACCGCACCGTAGTTTTCGAGGTCTTGTGCGGAGACCCCTAGCATCGAAATTTTTGCGTCATTGGCATAAGTCACGAAGCCGTGGGTGAAAATTTCACTGGAACCCGCCACATCGGTGAGGCGGCTAGAAATCAGTCCACCGGTGCAACTCTCGGCTGTCGCCAGTGTCATCCCACGCTGCTTCAGCAGGCGGACGATGGTTTTCTCCATCGAGGCACCATCGTCGCTGATCAAGTAAGGTCCGAACTGCTCCAGAGTGATTTTTCGGCCCTCTGCTAGAGCCCGTGCATCGCCGATCAATCGCAGATCCACCTCGCCGATGTGGGCGCAGTAGCCGTATTCCAGACCCGCCACTGCCGCGAGCTGCGCGTCCACCCCGTGGTGGAAGTCACTCTCCCCGATGCCGGTGAATTTCAAGACTAACGCTTCATGGATCGCGTCCACTCCGGCCAGCGCTCGCAACCGGGGCGCAACCTCACCGTGAAACATCGGATAGAGCTCACGCGGTGGCCCCGGCAGCAGGAATATCGCACAGTTTGACCGGCCATTGATCCGAGGCGGGACATAAATTCCCGGCGCGGTGCCGTTGGCATTCGGTAAAATATCCGCACCGACTGGGCAGAGCGCCTGCTTGAGATTTGCATCTACCATTTCCTTTCCTCGCGAGGCGAAGAATCCTTCCAGCGAGCGCAGCGCCGCTTCATCGGTGATCAGGTCTAGGCCCAATACCTCAGCAGTGATTTCCCGAGTGATGTCGTCGCTGGTAGGGCCGAGTCCGCCAGTGACGATCACCGCATCCGCACGGGAAATCGCCTCTTGTAGCGATTCGCGGATCGCATCTCCGTCCGGCACCGTCGTCTGCCGGGAAATCCGTAAGCCCATTTGAAATAGCTCCCGGCCGAACCATGCACCGTGGGTGTTGAGGGTGTTGCCTAGCAGGAGTTCGGTGCCGGTATTGATCACTTCGATTTTCACGGCGGGAATTTGCGTCATCCTCGCGACGACTCAAGGCCCGATTGTTCACCGCTGGATCCGGCTGGCAGCCCACCATAAAACGGCCGGCACTGCTAGACTCAGAGCGAATGCCCACCCCGGAGTCTCGCGACCCACCGTCCCGATCGCGGCGAAGACGAATCCCATCGGCACACTGCCACACACCAGAGCCGTCACGAACCGCCCGAACGGCATTCGCACCAGCCCCGCCGTGCAAGAAATCACCTCCGGGAGAATCGGCAGCGCTCGCGACAGCGCCACCACCCAGCCACCACCAGTCGCGAAAAGGCGTTTACCTTTTTCATAGTCCGCATTTCCCAGCCAGCGCCGCGCGAATCGCTCACCGAAAAGCCGCCCCGCACCATAGCCTATCACTCCGGCGGCGACCAAGCCGACAGCAGAAATCACCCCACCCAGAAATGCCCCGTAAATATAACCCAGCGCCGAAATCACGATGGTCCCCGGCACCGGCAGTGCAAGGTCGCTGATGAGCAAAAGAATGCCCGCCACCCACCCCCACCGTCCCGCACTCTCTAGCCATTTCACACTGCCATCGAAGGTGAACTGCGAGTCCCATCCCCCGCCCCAAATCAGCCATGTTCCCAGGACCAAACCTGCTAGCCCACAAAACCATAACACCATCCGCATGAGACAGAGAATGCGCTGAACTCAGCATGAAACCAAGAAAAAGCACCGCTCCGGCGTAAGGAGCGGTGCTTGGAAATTTCTAAAATCTCAGGCTTTTGGCTTTTTCTCCGCTGCTTCTTTCTTCGCACTCTCGATGCGCTCCTTAATCGAGTCCGTTGACTTCGCCATTTCACTATCAGGTGCCGCTGCCTTCGCTTCCTCTAAGGCTTTAAACGCTTCATCGAACTTCTCCATTTTCGAGAAAATCATCGCACGAGTGAACATCATTTTTTGGGTGTCCTCGGTTTCAAACCCACCTTCTTTGATCGCCTTTTCCATCACCGCAAGGGCTCCGGCGTTGTCGCCTTTTTTGCCATAGGCCCTCAATTCAACTTGAATTGCCGCGAGCCGATCCTTCATCGCCGTGGCTTTGGCGAATCCCGTTTCATCCTTCGGGTCCGCAGCCTTGATTTCCTCGATCACCTCGCCGTAGAAATTGGAAACCATCGCATCCTCCAAGCCCATCACGGCCAGCGCAGTCACCAGTGTTTTGGCTTTTTCTACACCGTCTAACTTAGCAGCAGCGGCGAACGACTTGTCGCGGGTTATTTTTTTCTCACGGAGTTCATTGAGGTGTTTTACGTAGGCCTCGGGGCCACCTTCCTCGTAGCCAGTCGCCGCATAGGGCTTACCGTCCGCATCTGTCAGAAGTATCGTCGGGTAGCCAGCGATCGGATACTTTTCCGCAAGCTCCTTGTTCTGTTGGATCGTCGCTGCAGTAAGCTTCGACTTATCTTTAGGGTAATCCAGCTCGACGAGGACCATTGTATCTTTCACCCCAGCCTTAAACGCTTCTTTGCTAAAAACTTCCTCATTCAGCCTGATGCACCATCCGCACCAATCGGATCCGGTGAAATCGATCAGCAGGTCCTTCTTGGATTCCGTGGCTTGTTTCTTTGCAGCGGCGAAATCTGACGTCCAGCCCTCGCCACCCGCATGGGCGAAGCTTGAACAACACAATCCCACTAATGCGATACTCGTTTTGATTGATAATTTCATGGCGTTTTTCATCACGCTCCGAAACTGAGGTTCTTCCCTTTGAGGTCGAGAAAATTCTCCAGCCCCTACACATATCCCAGCCACGGCCCGAGCCACTTCTCCGCTTCCTCCAGCGAGATACCCTTGCGCTTGGCATAGTCTTCGATTTGGTCTTTCTGTAGTTCGGATAAGGCGAAATAATGACTCTCTGGGTGAGAAAAATAAAGTCCGCAGACGGCAGCACCCGGGTGCATCGCGCAACTTTCCGTCAACGTGACCCCGGTCGCCTTAGAGGCTCCTAGCAGCTCAAATAACGGCGGCTTCTCGGTGTGGTCCGGTTGCGCTGGGTAACCCGGAGCAGGACGGATCCCTTGGTAGTTCTCATGAATGAGCTGGTCATGCGTCAGCTCATCCTCCGTCTCATAGCCCCACTCAATACGCGCCTTGTGATGGAGAAACTCCGCGAATGCCTCCGCAAAACGATCCGCAATGGCCTTAACCATGATCGAGCCGTAAGGATCGATCTGCGCATCTAACTCGTCTGCATACTCATGTGCCCCATGGATACCGACGACGAAGCCGCCGAGGTAGTCATTGACCTTCCTTGGCGCGACCCAGTCGGCAAGCGCGACATTAGGTTTTCCAGAATCCTTCTTGAGCTGCTGGCGCAGCGTGTGGAAACGCATCCGCTCCGTGTTACGAGCTGCATCCGTCCAGACGATGATGTCATCTCCATCCGAGTTCGCAGGATAAAACCCATAGATCCCCTCCGCTCGGAAACGGTTTTCCGCGATGATCCGGTCCACCCATTCGATGGCGTCTTGATAGAGTTTCGCCGCTTCTGCCGCGCCTTCTGCGTTCTTGGTCTTGAGAGTTTTCGTTGGTCGGTCCCAAACTCCACGAAGTTCCCAAGCGTGAAAAAATGGCGTCCAGTCGATGAATTTTGCGAGTTCTGCGAGCGATGGATTACTGATGGTCCGTGTGCCGGTAAAAAATGGAATCGGCGGTTCGTAGTTTCCCCAATCCAGCTTAGGCCCGGCAGCGCGTGCCTCGGCAAGCGTGAGCGTGGCCTTCTTCGGCCCACCCAGAAAGTTATCTCTCAGTACTTGTTGCTTCGCTTTATTCTCTAGACCGAACTTTTCCTGCTGCTCTTTCGACAATAACGAAGTGGTCACTGGCACCGAGCGCGAGGCATCTAGCACATGCACCACTTGCCCCGAGTAATGTTGAGAAATCTTAATGGCTGTATGCGCCGCCGAGGTCGTCGCGCCACCAATCAGCAGTGGGATTTTAAAGCCTCGCTTCTCCATTTCCTTCGCCACATGGACCATCTCGTCGAGCGATGGAGTGATCAAGCCAGACAGCCCAATGATATCTGCTCCGAGCTCGATGGCTTTTGCTAGAATCTTATCACACGAGACCATCACTCCCATATCCGTGACTTCGAAGCCGTTACACGACAGCACCACGCCGACGATGTTTTTCCCGATGTCATGGACGTCGCCCTTGACCGTGGCGATGAGGAAACGCCCGGCGGAGCGACCACGCTCGGCAAGTGCCAATGCCTCCGCATCGGTCAGTGCGGGATTTTCCGCCATGAGCGCCGCGATGTCTCCGGCGAGATGCTCGGCCTTATCCGCCTCCATGTAAGGGAAAAGCCAAGCGACTGCTTTCTTCATCACCCGAGCGGACTTCACGACCTGCGGCAGGAACATTTTCCCAGCACCGAACAAGTCGCCGACCACACCCATCCCATCCATCAGCGGGCCTTCGATGACTTTCAGCGGCCGAACATATTTCACGCGGGCCTCCTCGGTATCTTCGTCGATGTATTTATCGATTCCTCGTAACAGCGCGTGCTCAAGACGTTTTTCGACCGGCGCATCGCGCCAAGAAAGGTCTTCCTCGATTTTTTTCCCACCGACACCTTTGAAACTTTCTGCAAGGTCGAGCAGACGTTCCGTCGAGTCGGCACGGCGGTTTAGCAACACATCCTCGACGCAGGTCAGGAGTTCTTTGGGAATCTCGTCATAGAGTTCCAGCATCCCCGCATTGACGATTCCCATATCCATCCCTGCCAATCCGGCGTGATAGAGGAAGGCCGAGTGCATCGCCTCGCGGACCTTATTATTCCCCCGGAAGGAAAATGAGATATTCGACACGCCGCCGGAAATTTTGGCTCCAGGGAGGTTCTCCTTAATCCAGCGGGTGGCATTAATAAAATCGATAGCATAGTTATTATGCTCCTCAATCCCCGTCGCTACCGTTAGTATATTAGGATCGAAAATGATATCATCTTGATTGAAGCCGACCTCATCGACAAGGATGTGATAAGCTCGCGAACAGATGCGGATTTTTTCTTCGTAGGAGGCAGCCTGACCATTTTCATCGAAGGCCATCACCACCACCGCCGCGCCGTAGCGCATGATGTGGCGGGCTTGGTTTTTGAAATTTTCCTCACCTTCTTTCAGCGAAATTGAATTCACGATCCCCTTCCCTTGCAGGTATTTCAAACCTTCCTCGAGGATTTCCCACTTCGAAGAGTCGATCATGATCGGCACCTTCGCCACGTCTGGCTCACCTTGGAGAAGCTGCAGGAAACGGCTCATCATCGCCTTACCATCGATCAAACCGTCGTCGAAACAGATATCAATCACGTTCGCGCCGTTAGCGACCTGCTGGCGGGCGATCTCCACCGCCGCCTCGAGATTTCCCTCACGGACAAGGCGGGCAAAGACGGGCGAACCCGCGACGTTTGCCCGCTCCCCGATCATCAGAAAGCGCTTTTCTGCGGTGTGGTTATAAGCCTCGGTGCCAGATAGGCGTAGGGCGTGAGGGATGGTGTTCATGGTGGAGAAGAGTTGACCGCAAAGCCGCTGAGATCGCGGAGGGACGCGGAGTTAGGAAGGGAAGTGATGGACAAGACGTCTTACGCCGTCTTTCAGGATAGCACTATTGAAGTTAATGAGCAGTCCGATGCACTTGCCGGACATTTTTAGATAGGTGAGAAGCTGGGCGGAATGAATCGGGAGCAACGCTTCAACAGTTTTCAGTTCGATCACCAAACAATCTGCGACCAACAAGTCGATTCGATAAGCCTCTGGGACTATAAGATCCTTGTATTTAATCGGTAAAACCAACTGCCGTTTTGACTCAAATCCCCGTAGTCCTAATTCATGCAGCAAGCTCAATTCATAAGTCGTCTCGAGAAGCCCCGGCCCCAAATTTCGATGCACTTCGATCGCAGCACCAATCACCTCATTTGAAAGTTGATTTAAATAGTCCTTCATAATCCTTTGCGACCCTTAGCGATTTTTGCACCTTTGCGGTAAATTTTAACCTATTACAGGAATCTGCCGCGGGGCGTATTTCGCGACGGCTTGGGCGATGGCGGCGACGTGCTCCGGAGTATTTCCACAGCAACCACCTGCCAGATTGAGGAGGCCAGCTTGGGCGAACTCGGCCATGTAGTCGTGCATGTGGATCGGCTCCAAGTCGAAGCCGGTGGGTGCAAGAGGGTTCGGCAAGCCCGCATTCGGATAGCAAGAAATGCAAGTGGTAGCACAGGCTGATAGCTCCTCAAGGTGCGGGCGCATCAAGTCCGGTCCGAGCGAGCAATTTAGCCCGATGGCCAGCGGCTTGATGTGGGCAAAGGCATTCCACAGCGCCTCGACTTTCTGCGCGGAAATCATCGTTTCTCCACCGAGTCCGACGGCGGCGGAAATGATCACTGGGAAATGGTTCTTATCCTCGGTGAACACCTCTTGAATCGCGACGACCGCAGCTTTTGCGTTGAGAGAATCAAAAATCGTCTCAACCATCAAAATATCACACCCGCCCTCGATCAGGCCGCGGATCTGATGCTTATAGGCTGCGAGCACTTGATCGAAGGTGACCACGCGGAATCCAGAGTCATTCGCATCGGGTGAGTTAGTGAGCGAAACGGTCAAGGGTCCGATGGCACCGGCGACGTAGCGCTTACGACCGGTATCGGTCCCGATGTCATCCGCCCACTTGCGACAAAGCCGGGAAGACTCGACATTCATTTCCCATGCGAGGTCGTTGAGAAAGGAGTTATCGAGTATTTTTTGAAAAAATTCGGGGTCTTTGCGCCCGCCTTTTTCGCGTGGATCTTCAACGAAGAATTCACTTTGCGCGATGCCGGTGGCGGAAAAGGTGTTGGTCTCGCAGATGTCTGAACCCGCCTCGTAGAAGCGTTTGTGGATGTCTCCGATGACGTCCGGCCGGGTGATTGAAAGAATATCGCCGTTGTTGAGCAGGTCCTTTTCGTTATCGGCATAGCGCTCGCCCCGCGCTTCCGCCTCGGTGAGATCGTAGCCACGGATGGTGGTTCCCATGGCGCCGTCGAGGACGAGAATCCGTTCGGAAAGAGCGCGTTGGAGTTCTGCGGTCGGGTCAGCCTGTGCCATCTCACGAGGTTAATCACGCATCGCCTGTTTTCAAGAATCAAATCTTCGTATCAAGATATGATGATGGGAGGGATGCCCGTCCGAAACTTGAAGACACATTAGTGGGAAGATCAGGCAAATAATTGCTTCACCACCACGGCGGGTTCCACGCCCGTGAGGCGCTGATCAAGGCCTTGGAACTTGAAATTTAAACGCTCATGCTCAAATCCCAGTGATTGTAGAATGGTGGCGTGGAGATCCCGAACATGAACGGGATCTTTGACGGGATTATAGGACATTTCATCGGTTTCTCCGTAAACTTGGCCACCTTTGATGCCGCCACCCGCCATCCAAATCGAGAAGCACCGCGGATGGTGATCCCGGCCATAGTTGGTAGCGGTGAGTGTCCCCTGACTATAAACGGTGCGGCCGAATTCTCCGCCCCAGATGACGAGCGTGTCTTCGAGCATCCCGCGTTGTTTCAAATCCTGAATCAAACCATAACAACCTTGATCCACATCCTTACACTGCGAGCTCAGATCGCGTGGGAGGTCACCGTGTTGATCCCAGCCGCGGTGGAAAATCTGGACGAACCGCACCCCGCGCTCGACGAGACGCCGCGCCATAAGAGCAGAGTTCGCGAACGTCCCGCGCTCCTTACTCTCCGGGCCATAAAGTTGATAGACCGCCTCGGACTCGCCGGAAAGATCAGTCAGCTCGGGCACGGAAGCCTGCATCCGGAACGCCATTTCATACTGCTGAATGCGATTCTCGATTTCTGGATCACCGATGGATTGAAACGACCGGGCGTTCAGTTCGTTAATTCCATTGAGCATGTTGCGGCGGGTTTCGCGCGAGATTCCTGCTGTGTCCTTGAGAAATAAAACAGGATCTCCCAAGGACCGCAGTGCGACACCTGCATACTTGCCGGGTAAGTAGCCGGAACCCCATAGGCGCGAGGAAATCGCCTGCACATTTGAATAAGGTGAACTGTGTTTCGCATGGAGGACCACGAACGATGGTAGTTCCTCATTCATCGATCCCAATCCATACGAGAGCCAAGACCCAAGCGATGCCTTGCCCGACTGCATCGAGCCGGTGTAGATGAGTTGGTTCGCCGGTTCGTGGTTGATGGCGTCGGTATGCATCGACTTGATGACACAGATGTCGTCCGTCATTTTTGCGATCCACGGTAGTAGCTCACTGATGTAGGTGCCCGATTGCCCGTGCTGGGCGAACTTGAAAATCGAAGGGGCCAGTGGGAACGACGCTTGGCCGGAAGTCATGCCGGTGAGCCTCTGCCCTTGCGCCTTGAGGTAGCCGTTTAGGTCTTCCTTGAAACGCTTTTGTAACTCCGGCTTGTAGTCAAATAAGTCGATCTGCGAGGGCGCTCCGATGAGCGAAATATAGATCGCCCGTTTCGCCCGAGGCGCGATGTGCGGCAGCATTTGATTCACCCCAGCCATCATCTCGGCGGCACTGATTCCGCGCTGCCCGAGGAGCGAGCCGAGCGCTGCCATCCCAAGGCCCATGCCAGATTTTCTGAAAAAGTGCCGCCGGCTGTAAGCGGTGTTGTGTGCTTCTAATGGATTCATCGCGTGATGGTTTCGTCGAGGTTGAGGATTTGACTGGCGAGAAGCGTCCATGCGGCAAGCTCCGGCACATTCGCATCCTTACGTGGTGGTGTAGCTCCAGTTTCGATGAGATTCTTAGCGTCCTGTTCACGGTTACTGAAGTTCGCTAGGGCGGAATCGAGTGATTTCTTGACGATCTGCCGCTCTGCCGGAGCAAACTTTCTTCCGTCCAGTCGTGCAGTAATGAAGTCCAAGCGGTTATCGAAGTCTTTCTCAGCTTCAAGCGCGTTGGCAGCTAACTCACGGGACGCTTCGATGAATTGCGGATCGTTTAGTAATACCAGCGCCTGAAGTGGAGTGTTCGTCAAATCACGGCGAACACAAAACACCTCGCGGGTCGGTGCGTTGAAAATTTCCATCGACGGCGGTGCGGCAGTTCGTTTCCAAACGGTGTAAAGTGACCGACGGTAAAGTCCGTCCCCCGTGTCCTCCTTATAATATCGCGTGTCCGACTGCGTCATGGCCACCGCCTCCCAAATACCCTCCGGCTGGTATGGCTTGACGGATGGACCACCGACTGTGGCGCGTAGTAATCCGGCGGATGAAAGTGCGAGGTCGCGAATCTGTTCGGCATCGAGACGGTAGCGCGGCCCCCGGGCGAGCAGGCGGTTCGATGGATCTTTTTCCAGCTTTTCAGCCGATACGACACCGGACTGGCGGTAGGCGGCGGAAGTCACCATCAGCTTGATCATGTGGCGGTAATCCCACTTGGAATCGACGAACTCGGCGGCGAGCCAGTCGAGTAGTTTGGGATGGCTGGGCCGAGAACCCATGATGCCGAAGTCAGAGTTCGTCTCCACGATACCATTGCCAAACAGGTAAGACCAAGTCCGGTTCATCGTGACACGGGCCGGCAGTGGATTCGCCGGATCATTAAGCCAGCGGGCGAGGCCGAGACGGTTTTTCGGCACATCGGCAGGCATTGGCGGAAGCACGGCAGGTGTGTTAGGAGTGACTCTCTCGCCCTTGTCGGCATACGAGCCACGGGTCAGGACATGGGCAAATGGCGCATCCGTTTTTTCGTCCATGACCAAGGTAATCGAGCCGTGTCCATTGAGGTTACTTTGCTCGGTCTTGAGGGTTTGAAGTTGAGCTTCTAAATCACGAGCTGGGCTGTCGAAATTCCGGAGATAATATTGAAAAACCAGTAGCGATTGCTCCTTGGTGCGCTGCTCGATCGGTAGCGAGATGATGGTCTGAAACAGGCTGTCATCTGCGATGTTTTTAATCTCACTAGGACTCAAGAGTCGGCGGTAAAAACGCAAGTCTTGGAGCGCCACCTTGCCACTGAGCCTAGCATCTCCGTCTTGGCGCATCCCTAACCGCAATGGCACGGTCGTCACGACGTTGGCGCCGACAGAATTCGGTGCGGTGTTAGCGCTTGCCTTTATTCCGTCCACATAGATCGCACTCGCTTGATCGCTGGGGAGGCTGCCGTCGAAGGTGGCCATGACGTGATGCCATTCACCGGGTTTCAAGGGCGAGGCGGCGGAAATTTTATTCGCAGAGTCGGTCCACGAGTCGATGACGTGGGCAGTCGGCCGGCCGCTATCGAGATAGAGGTCCCAACCTCGAAATGACTGGGCAGGGTTCATTCGAGCGACGACCGCGCCCGTCGGAGTCCCTTCGACATAAATAAATCCGCCGTAAGTGACTTGATCTCCGCGAGAGAAGCTTCCTATGTCACCCAAGGAAACCGGCGTTTCACTGATCACCGGCGCTTGGCCTAACGGCCCACTCATCCGCGTGACCGTCGCCGACCATTCGCGCGGTTTCCCATCGACCATGCCGTGCAGTGGCCCGCTGGCCTCGGTGAGTGGAATGTGAAACGAGAGCGACGGGTCAGTCGTGGCCGTGGGCGCGGCAGTCGTGGTCGACGCGGTGGTGAGCCATTGCTCGAATTTCGGCCGCACAGACTCCACGTGGTCAACGAGTTGCTTCTCCGCTCGAGTGATCTCAGTCGCAATTGTGGCCAGCCGCTCACGGTCTTTCTTAAGGGGCACGAGCACGTTAGGTGGATGCCCGGCATCGTTACCGTCCAGCGCCTCCATAGACGTATTTCTAAAAAAGGCGGTGAGTGAGTAGAACTCCTTGGTAGAAACGGGGTCGAATTTGTGATCATGACACGCCGCGCAACCGGTCGTGAGGCCCAGCCAAATCGCGGAGACCGTTTCAACTCGATCCTTAGCGTAAATGGCGTCGTATTCTTCAGGAATCGCCCCGCCTTCGCCGGTAGTGGCCAAGCACCGGGAAAAACCGGTCGCGACCAGTTGATCGAGCGAGCGGTTCGCTAAGAGGTCGCCCGCGATTTGCTCGGTAGTGAACTGATCCCACGGCATGTTCGCTTGGAATGCCCCGATGACCCAGTCCCGATAAGGCCAAATGGCGCGGTAGTTATCGATGTGGATGCCATGCGTATCGGCGTAACGCGCCGCATCCAGCCAGTGCCGGGTGAAATTTTCTGCGCTCGCTGTGGACGCAAGCAGTTGATCCGCAGCAGCTTCCGTCGCAGATTCTGGATCTTCCGCGAATGACTTTTTAAACGATTCGATTCCCTCAGGCGTGGGCGGCAATCCAGTCAGATCCAAATGCAAACGCCGATAAAACCGCGCTGGCTCCTCGGGCGGATTTGGCTTGAGACCTCCACTTTCGAGCTTTTCAGCGATGAATCGGTCGATCGGGTTGGCAGCCCATTCCTTGCCCGATTCAGGAACCTTAGGCTTTTTCACCTGTGCGAAGGACCAGTGTGGTTCATATTCTGCACCTTGCTCGATCCAGCGAGTGACGAGGGCGACGTCCTGAGGTTTCAATGTCTTATGGCTCCTCGGCGGTGGCATGATCTCGTCTGGATCCGTACTGAGCATCCGCTTGATGATCTCGGACTCCGAAGGATTTTTCTTAATAATTACGGGCTTGCCGTCCTCGCGGATCGCGAAGGCATCCTCCGCCCGGTCCAAGCGTAGTTGCTCCTTCTTCGGCTCACGCGTTCCAGAGTCTGGGCCGTGGCAGTGGTAACAATTTTCCGATAAAATCGGCTGGATATGTTCATTGAACGAAACCGTCTCAGGCAATGAAATTTGAACCGTCTCAGGCACCGCCGCCGAGTTTTCAGTGGCAGCAACCACGGTAGTCGATGCTTTTGACTGCGCGGAATCGCAACCCGTGATGGCTCCTGCCAAGAAAAGGCCTACGAGGTAAAAACGGCTCATCTGAAAGCTCATAATTGGAAGATAACGAGTGTCTTTACGGATGCCACTCCCAAAAATTTCAGGAAAACAACTTACGGTCGAGTGAGCGGTATTGAATCGCTTCCAAGATATCATTTGGCTGGATATCGGGTGCTCCAGATAAGTCTGCGAGGGTTCGAGCGACCTTAAGAATCCGGTCATGGGCACGGGCGGAGAAATTCATTTGCTCCATCGCATGTTCGAGGTAGCCGTTGCTCTCAGCGTTCAGTTGGCAGTGCTGCCGGACTTGGCGGGAGCCCATCGCAGAGTTGGTGGAATTCGAAAATTTCCGGAAACGCTCAGTCTGGATCTGTCTCGCCGCACCGACCCGCGCACGGATGGTTTCGGATTTCTCACCAACATGGGTGTTCGACGAAAGTTCACGGAAATCCACCAGCGGAACCTCGACGTGGAGGTCGATTCGGTCCAGTAGCGGCCCTGAAATCTTCTGCCGGTAGTTCTCAATCTGCCGGGACGCACACCGGCATTCCCTTTTGACATCGCCATAATAACCGCACGGGCAAGGGTTCATCGCCGCCACCAGCATGAACTGGGATGGGAAAGTGAGCGTCCCTGCCGCCCGGGAAATCGTTACCTGAAAATCCTCCAGTGGCCCACGCAGGACTTCTAGGGTCTGCCGCCGGAATTCGGGAAGCTCATCGAGAAACAACACGCCGTGGTGAGCCAATGAAACTTCACCCGGCCCCGGATTAGTCCCACCACCCAGCAGACCTGCATCTGAAATGGTGTGGTGCGGCGCTCGAAATGGCCGCGTCGTGAGGAAACCACACTTCGGATCGAGCATCCCGGTGATGGAGTGGATCTTGGTCGTCTCGATCGCATCATCCTCAGTCATTGCTGGCATGATGGTGGGTAAGCGCTTGGCTAGCATTGACTTACCGGTTCCAGGTGGCCCGATCATCAATAGATTATGGCCGCCAGCGGCCGCTACTTCGAGGGCACGCTTGACGTGGTGCTGGCCCCTCACCTCGTCGAAATCAACTTCGTAGGACCGGTGGGAGTTGAAAAAAGCCCGGCGGTCCAGATTGAAAGGCGGGATGATGATGTCGCCATTTAAGAAGTCCCACGCTTGTTTCAAATTCCGGATTGGAAACACCTGAATGCCCTCGATTACTGCCGCTTCTGGCGCGTTTGCCTCTGGGACAAACAAGCGGATCCGCCCGCGTTTTTTCGCCTCCAGCGCGATGGATAACACGCCTTTGACCGGCCGCACCGCGCCATCAAGACCCAGTTCACCGACCACGCAACAATCGTCCGCGTTGAACGGCTTGGTGCCACTCGCCGCGATCATGGCCAGCGCGATGGGCAAGTCGAACGATGGCCCTTCCTTTTTCAAATCCGCAGGCGCGAGATTTACCGTCTTGATCCCATCATCCAGATAGAGCGCGGAGGCACCGATGGCAGAAATCACTCGCTGCGAGGATTCCCTAACCGCCGCATCCGGCAAGCCGACGATGATGACCATCGGCTTGTCCGCGCCACGGGCATTGACCTCGACTTCGACTTCCTTGGCATCGACCCCACGGAGAGCAGCTGAAAATAAACGGGTAATCATGCGAACAGTGAAAGAAATGCGTCGTTGACTCATTTCTGGCAAGAGAAAAGGAAGGATCAAAAGATCGTAGCTTGATTTCCCCGTGTGCTGGAAGCGTTGCGTCTAACCCGCTATCGTGGATTTCAGTCCTCGATCACTGTTCGCTCGAGAATCGCTCTTGCTAGAGGCTTGGATGCCTTTCGGTGCGAAACACCATCAGACCCAAGCCCTCATGCAAGGAGGTCATGAACCACGTGGCCGTGGACGTCCGTAAGGCGGAAGCGGCGGCCTTGGGCGGTGGTGGTGAGGCGGGTGTGGTCGATGCCGAGTTGGTTCAAGATGGTAGCGTGGAAGTCGTGGACGTGGACGGCACCGGGGGTGAATTTTTCCTTGGAGGGATTGATGGGTTGGCCATCGGGACCGAGGATGTTGTAGCCGTAATCGTCGGTGGCGCCGTAGGTCATGCCGGGCTTGATGCCGCCGCCGGCCATCCAAGCGGTGAAGCAGCGCGGGTGATGATCGCGACCATAGTTATCCTTGGTGAGCTTGCCTTGGGAATAGGCGGTGCGGCCGAACTCGCCGCCCCAGATGACGAGCGTGTCCTCTAACATTCCGCGTTGTTTGAGGTCGGTGATGAGGGCGGCGCAGCCTTGATCGGTTTCCAGAGCCTGCTTGCGGATAGCGGTCGGGAGATTTCCATGCTGATCCCAGCCGGGGTGATAGAGCTGGATGAAACGGACGCCGCGCTCGGCCATGCGGCGTGCGAGCAGGCAATTTGCAGCGAAGGTGCCGGGTATTTCAGCATCCGGACCGTAGAGCTCCTTGGTGGATTGCCTTTCAGTGGAAATGTCGGTGACTTCCGGGACGGAGGTCTGCATGCGGTAGGCCATCTCATACTGGGCGATGCGGGTCTCGATCTCGGGGTCGAGTTCGTTTTGGAAGTCGATTTTGTTCAGGTTAGAGAGCTTATCGAGGAGCGCACGGCGGCCGGATTGGCAGACGCCATCGGGATTGGTCAGATAAAATACGGCGTCGCTGCCGGAGGAGAAACGGACGCCTTGGTAACGGGAGTCGAGGAAACCGGTGCCCCAGAGTCGGGCGTAAAGCGGCTGGTCGGTGGGCTTCTTGGTGACGAGGACGATGAAGCCGGGGAGATTTTCGTTCACCGAGCCGAGGCCGTATGTGACCCAGGAGCCGATCGACGGGCGGCCAACAATTTGCGAGCCGGTTTGAAAAAAGGTCATCGCGGGATCGTGGTTGATCGCTTCGGTCCAGAGGGATTTCACGAAGCAGAGTTCGTCCACGACTTTGGCGGTGTGCGGGAGAAGCGAGCTGACCCATGCTCCCGATTTCCCATGCTGCTGGAACTCAAATTGAGAGCCAGCGAGCGGCAGGCTGGACTGTTTTCCAGACATGCCGGTGAGGCGCTGGGCACCCCGGACATGGTCTGGAAGCGGCTGACCATTGAGTTCATTCAGCTTCGGCTTGTAGTCGAAAAGGTCCTGCTGAGATGGGCCGCCCGACATGAAGAGATAGATGACCCGTTTCGCCTTGGGGGCGAAGTTGGCGAGGAGATTTTGTCCTTCTTGGGAAGACGCGCCTAGGGCGTTCTTCGGCATCATGGAGGCAAGGGCAGCTCCGCCGATGCCGGTGGAAAGCTTCGAAAGAAAATGACGGCGTGTGATTTCGAACATGGAATTGGGACTCAGCGAAGGGTGATGTTCGCGTCGAGATTGAGCAGGCTTTGGGCAAATGTGGTGAAGGTCGCGGCTTCGATCGGGTCGAGGGAGGCGTCGGACTTGGAGTCACCGATTTTCAGGAGTGCTACCGCGTTTGAGGGCTTCGATTTAAAAAACTCACGCTGCTCGGTGATGATATCGACCAAAATGGTGAGTTGAGCGGGGGCAGGAAATTTACCGAGGACTTCCCGGTAAGCCCATTTGGCACGGGCTTCATCTGTGGTGCCGGCATTCTGGAGGATGCGCTCGCCGAGCTTGCGGGCAGCCTCGACGAACTGCGGGTCGTTGAGCATGACGAGAGGCTGAAGTGGAGTGTTAGTGACTTGGCGGTGGGTGGCACAAACATCGCGGGTGGTGGCGTCGAAAATCATCATGTTCGGCGGCGTGGTGGTGCGGCGCCAGTAGGTATAGAGCGAGCGGCGATAGAGCCCTTCGCCGGTGTCTTGCTTGTAATCTGGGAGGAAATTATTGAGAACTTTCCACATTGAGCCGGGCGCTTGATACGGCATGGCGGGTGAGCCACCGATTTTTCCGGAAAGGAGTCCGGAGAGAGCTAGGGCGGAGTCACGCAGCATCTCGGCGGTGAGTCGGCGGGAGGGGCCGCGGGCGAGCAGGGCATTCGCGGGATCACGCTCCCGCAGCTCCGGTGAGGCGGTGGAATCTTGGCGATAGGTGGCGCTGAGGACCATCTGGCGGATCGCGCGTTTTTGGTCCCAGCCGTGATTCATGAAATCACGCGCGAGCCAGTCGAGCAGGGCGGGGTGCGAGGGCTGCGCTCCTTGAAGACCGAAGTTTTCGGAGGTGGCGACGATGCCCATTCCGAAGATTTCCTGCCAAATCCGGTTGATGGTGACCCGGGCGGTGAGTGGGTGGTCTGGGCCGGTGAGCCATTTCGCGAATCCGAGGCGGTTGCGAGGTTGATCGGCGGGAAACGGCGGTAGCCAAGCCGGGGTTTCGCGGGTGACCTCTTCTCCGATGGAGGTGTAGTCGCCGCGGACGAGAATGTGCGCGGGCACAGGCTCGGCGGATTCGCGCATGGTCACGATCTCGCGGACGCCTTTCTGCTCCGTGCGGTAAGCTGCGCGTAACTCATTGATTTTGAGAGTCAGATCGCGGGAGGTGGGATTGACAGCTGAGAAATAATACTCGTGGAGCAAGGCTGGCTCGGTGTCTGCCGAGACGGGTTTTCCGGAAAACTGAGCAGCTACTTCAGCGGCGGAGATGGCGCGGTGATAAATGGCGACTTCATCCACCATGCCATTTTTCATACCGACGTCCCGCCCGCGTGCCATCAGGCTCAGTGCCTCGCCAATCTGGAAATCGCGAGTGAGATTATCACTGGCGACGGTGGTCTCGGCAGCTTGGCCGTTGATAAAAATCTTCAGTCCAGCGGCTTTGCGCGAACCGTCGTTCGTGACGGAAACATGCGTCCATTCGTTTGCCGGAATTTTCGTTTTCGTGGAAATGGAGGCCGCACAGCCTGGAAGCTCGCGTTCGAGAGTCCATGTCAGGCGGTTATTCTCAAGCATGAGTTCGTAGCCCGAGAACGGTAGATCGAACGAGGATGAGTTGGTAAAAACGACGGCTCGCTCGTGGACTTGGGCGGGCTTGAGCCACAGCGAGACCGAGAACGGCTGATCCGCATGGGAAATGCCGAGGTCCGGCAGTTTAGTCAAATTATCACCATCCGAGAGGACGCCGTTGCCCGATTTCCCGGGAACGAGTTGGTTTCCTGCGATTTCTCCGGTCTTTTTCTCGTCGATTTCATTTTTCAGGGAATTCCCCGTGGTTTCATCAAAATGGAATAATCCGACTAGGTCCGGCGTCGGGAAGGGCTTACCGGTCGTCAGCCAAGTTTGGAATTTGGGTTCAGCGGTTTTGATGAAATCTGCAAGCGCGGACTCAGCGGTGGCCATTTCAGTCCTCAGACTGGCGAGTTTTTTCTCCTGATCTTCGCTGGGAAGTTGGAGGCTAGGCTGAGGCAGGATCGAATCGCCATCTTCACCGCCTTGGATGAGACCAGCCTCCTCGATGCTGTTGAAAAATGCGCCGAGTGAGTAGTAGTCCTTGGCGGTGATGGGGTCGAACTTGTGATCGTGGCAGCGCGAGCACTCGAAGGTGAGACCCATGAAGGCGGTGCCGACGGTGTGAACTCGGTCCGAAATGCCGTCTTGCCGGAACTCTTCGGGCACCGAGCCACCTTCATTCGTTTTGCGGTGGATGCGGTTGAAAGCAGTCGCAAGGCGCTGATCACGAGTTGGGTTTTCCAAGAGATCGCCCGCAATTTGCTGGGTGAGAAACTGATCAAACGGGAGATTTGAATTAAACGACTTGATCACCCAATCGCGGTAGGGCCACGCCTCGGTGCCGATGTCCGCTTGGTAGCCGAAGGAATCTGCGTAGCGGGCGACATCCAGCCACGGCGTGGCCATGCGCTCACCGAAGTGGGGCGAGGCGATGAGGCGATCCACCACCGTTTCCGCCGCAGTCGGTTCTTTATCAGCGAGATAGGCATCAATCTCCGGTTGGGTAGGTGGAAGACCGGTGAGGTCGAAGGTCACCCGGCGCAGCCACCGCTCGGGCGGCGCTGGGGTGCTGGGCTTGAGTTTCTCCTTTTCCAAACGGGCAAGGATGAATTGGTCGATCGGATTTCTCGGCCAAGTTTTATCGGCAGTTTCCGGGACCAAGATCGTTTCGGGAGGGGTGACAAAGGACCAATGCGGCTCGTATTCCGCACCCTGATAGATCCATTTCTTGATCAGTTCTTTCTGAGCGCTCGTGAGTTCTCGGTGAGCCTCGGGCTGCGGCATGATTTCCTCCGGGTCTTGGGAAAAAATCCGGATCAGCATTTCAGATTTCTCCGGATGCAGCGGCTGGATCGCATTGGCGAGAATCGCGCTGGCACGGATGTCGAGGCGTAAATCGGCCTTCTGGTTTTCCTTGTCCGGGCCGTGGCAGTAGAAACATTTATCGGAAAGGATTGGGAGAATCTCACGGGCAAAGGAGATCTTTTCCTCTACGGCGGACGAGACGAGAGGTAGAATAAGGATTGGAAGAACGAGTCGGACACTAACCACGATGCCGGATACTCTGGTAAACTTGGTTCGTTTTCAAGTGGAGCGCTGAAAATTCCGGCACAGCGGCTTTTCTGCGGGAAAACTGCCGTTCTCCCTGGCGCTTTAAGCTTTATGAAATCGCCGCTTTCTTCCGTGTGGCAGTATTGGAATGTCGCCAAATCAGGAAAAAGGAATGTGCGAAACCATGGGAACCGTTTGACTCACAGCGATCTGTAATCATTTTGGCGGCTGTCGCCGTCGAAACAACGGGTCGATCCATTACGTAGAACCGATCCACATGATCAGCAAACTCCTCCTTTCTTGTCTCGTTACCACCTTCGCTTATGCCGAAGAAACTGCTCTTTTCAATGGCAAGGACCTCACCGGATGGCGGGGTAATCCAGATCTCTGGTCTGTCGAAGATGGTGTGATCACCGGCCGCACCACCTTAGAAAAACCTGCCGCCGTAAACACTTTCCTGATCTGGAAAGGCGAAATGGTGGATTTCGAGCTCACGTTGAAATACAAAATGCAGCCCGGCGATGCCAAGCGCTTCGTCAACAGCGGCCTTCAGTTCCGCAGTAAAATCTTGGACGAGAAGGACTTCGTGGTTGGCGGCTATCAGGCAGATTTAGAATACGGCGAGACCTACAGCGGAATTCTTTACGAAGAACAAGGCCGAGGAATCCTCGCCCAACGCGGGCAAAAAGTGACCCTCACTCAAGGCGAAAACCCATCGAAGCCAAAAATCGAAGTCACCGGCGAAACTGGCAAAAGCGCTGAAATTCAAGCAGGTATCAAAAAAGACGACTGGAATGAATACCGCATCGTCGTTCGGGGAAATCACATCCAGCAGTTTATTAATGGCAAGGCCACCGTCGATGTGACCGATGAAACGGCGGAAGCCGCGAGAAAAGGCGTCCTCGCCCTCCAACTCCACGCCGGTCCGCCGATGCAGGTTCAGTTCAAGGAAATCCTTTATACAGCGTTATAAGAGCGGGTGAACTGCATCGGTTCCAGGCGATATTTGTTGCCGCCACCATGAGGGTCTGCTAGCAACCTCGCATGTTTGAGATTCGCAATGCATCAAGTGACTTACGAAATAATTTAGGCTCCAAGGTGGTTTCTGGAGCTACGAGTTCATTTTTAATTGCCTCGTTATTCCTCGGTGCGGGATCGGCCGGGGCGAAAACGATCTTCGTGAATGGAGCTATTTCCAAGCCTGGAAACGGAACTTCGTGGGCTGGTGCTTACAAATACCTCCGCGACGCACTCGACCATTCTTCTTCCAAGGATGTGATCTATTTGGCTAAAGGTATTTACTATCCAGATGATGGCGCATCTGGAAATTTCGGGGATCGAGAGGACTCATTCGAGCTCAAGGGGCAGAAAATTTACGGTGGCTTTGCAGGTAGGGAGACCACTCTCGAGCAACGGAACCCGCAGGCGAATGTCACCGTCCTTTCGGGTGCGATCTGGGATCAGGAAGACGAAGATGTGTATTGGTCATTGCACGTGGTGATGGTAAATCGGAGCTCGCTCCTAGATGGCGTAACCGTCGCCGATGGCCGTGCAAACGGAGCCAGCGTTTGGAATTACCCAGATATTTCAGAATACGACGAGGGTGGCGGCTGCTACGTCCAAGGCGGAGCCACCCTGACGTTGTCAGGGTGTGTTTTTGTTGGTAACCAAGCACTTAGGTATGGTGGTGCAATTGCCGTAAAGGACAACACGGGCAAAGTCGTGGCAACCAATTGTGTTTTCGAACGCAATGCCATTGAAAGGTTCCGCTTTGTCACGCCAACAATTGCCGAAGGTGGTGCGATCAAGGGAAATGTCGATGCAACTAACTGCCGATTTGTTGCAAACAGTGCCTATACAAACAATGCAATCGGTGGATCCGTGGCCACCAGTTTAGGTGGAGCGATTTCGGGAGATGTCACCGCGACCCGCTGTGTTTTTTCCGGAAATATAGTAACCGTTGAGCCGCTCTTTGACTCTCGAACAACCAACGTGAACCCGGTGGCATCAGGCGGCGCAATTTATGGAAACACCGTAGCAAACCAATGCACCTTCACCGGAAATGAGTCGTTCGCACCGGCTGGAGTGGTTCCAGTGCCTGTGGTAGCCCCCCCGGTTGTGGTTCCTCCAGTTGTTGGTCCACCCGTTGTGATTTCTCTCATCGGGGAGGGAGTTAGTTCAGGTGGAGCGGTTGCCGGCGGCTCAGTCGTGGCAGTAAATTGCGCATTCTCGCAGAACAAAAGCGCCACGGGTAAAATAATCGAACCGGATGGAAGCGGTTCCGGTGGTGGAGGTGCCATTTATGTAGCGAGTGGCAAGTCGAGTTTGGTGAATTGTGTTTTTTCTGAAAATACCAGCCGAGTTCGAGGAGGTGCAATTCACAGTGCAGCTAAAGAATTTGTTGATTCCCTGGTTATATCTAACTGCACTTTTGTTGATAATGGGGTAGCAACTGGATTCAGAGGCGCGGCCCTTTCTTGTGGTGGGATTGTGCGGATACTCAATAATGTGTTTTGGTATACGAATGCATCCTTTGTCGATTTCAGACGTGATAATCTAATCAGCGTGATCTTCGATGGTGTGTTGAGGAATTCTCCTGCAAACTATCCAGTCCCCACAACCGTGGCACCGAATATCGTAAAGGGTGGGGAACTAGGTGTGTTCACAGGATATAAAGGTGACACTTTTCTTGGTTCACCGGCGGTGTCCATTCTCGATCTCGACCCTCTATTCGTTAATAGTTCCGACCCGAATGGTCCTGACAATTCATGGGGAACTGCTGACGATGGGTTCCGAGTCCGTGCGGGCAGTCCAGCCATCGGATCGGTCCGCGATCCTCGAATCCTCAATCCCGACAATTTCTTGCTCAAGGATACGACAGACGTCGATTTAGACGGCAACCGCAAAGAATTGATACCAGAAGATCTAGTGGGTGTCGCTCGGGTCCAAGATGGTTTTGTCGAAATTGGGGCATACGAATTTGGCAATGCACTTAGTGTCCCAGAAATCGCGGTTTTCGAGGAGAAGGGTGCGGAATTACAAAACGGTAGATCTTCCTCGTTTGGTTCCGTAGCGGTCCGATCAAACTCGAAGAAAGTTTTCACCATTCGTAACATCGGACAAAATTCCCTCAGGAATCTGTCCTACTCCATCACTGGGTCGAAGGCATTCACGCTCAAAAAATCAGTCATCAAGAACTTGGAACAAGGAACTGAAACAAAGCTCACAGTTACCTTCAAGCCGACTCGCAAGGGCAATGACAATGCCAAGCTTCTCATCGTCAGTAATGACGCAGATGAAAGTAAGTTTTCAGTGAAACTGAGTGGCAAGGGAATCATCAAAAGGAAAAAGAATCAGCCGAACGACTTCGCCTCCGTGGTGATGTCCTCCTTCAAGCCGACTCTTCTCAGTGGTGTCGGCATGAGCGGTGCCACAGTCACCACCACCGAATTGTCTGAGGGTTACAAATACTTAGTCCTCACGGTGCAGAAATCACCCGAGTCTGGGGATGCTGATCCGGTCGTCGAAGTTTCGTCGAACCTCCTCGACTGGTCGAGTGGGCCTGAGCACACCACTACTCTAGTAAATAATCATTCGACCCTAAGCATCCGTGACAATACCCCAGTGGGCCACGCAGGGAAACGCTATATCCGTGTGAAATAGGTCTAGGAACCAGCGTTTTCTTAGAGGTTTTGATAGGGCATTGCGAAGGTGTCGCCGTCTTTAAGACTGCCACTTCGCAGGCCTTTGCTAAACCACCGCATCCGCTGTGCGGCGGTTCCATGGGTAAATGCCTTGGGCGTTACACGTCCTTGAGTTTGTTTCTGTATCATGTCGTCACCGATGGCGTTAGCAGCCCTCATTGCTTCTTCAATGTCGCTGTCATCCAGTTTCAAGTCGCCCTTCGAGTGATACGCCCAAACTCCTGCATAGTAGTCTGCCTGCAGCTCCAGCCTCACTGAGTATTCGTTGTAGTCGGGTCGTCCCTGCATCGCCGCTACCTTGTCAGAGGTGCCTAGCAGTTTCTGCACATGATGACCTACCTCGTGGGCGATTACATAGGCTTGGGCAAAATCTCCGGGTGATTTGAAAGTCCGTGCCAGCTCGTCATAGAAACTCAGGTCGATGTAAACCTTTTGATCTCCCGGACAGTAGAACGGTCCCATCGCCGCGCTACCGGCACCACATGCGGTCTGGACTTGGTCTCGATAAATCTTGATCATCGGCAACTGATATTTTTTCCCGAATTTCGCGAATTCCGCTGTCCAGACAGTCTCGGTTTCTTTCATGACCACCTTGACGAATTCGAAGCGTTCTTGCTCCTCAGGGCTCACCGCTGCTTGCCGAGCACCGCCTGAAGACGGCGCACCGCCGAGTAACATGCTCGGATCCATGATCCCCATGCGCCAAAGCACGGCCCCCACGACCACCGCTGCCAAAATCCCCTTGAAGCCGAAGATCCTGCCGATCGTCATCAGTAGCCCGAGCCCCCCGCCGCCACCGCCGCCACCGCCGAAGCCGCCGGATCTTTCTCCACGTGCATCCTGCACATGGTCACTTTCTTGTCTGCCTTTCCATTCCATGATCGTCGTAAAATAATAACTTCCACGTAATAACCATGTCTCCGAGACCCGGCAAGCTCGGAGAATCTCACGCAGTTCGAGGGGTAACGAACAAAGGATGGCTCGTGAATTTACCAATCATTTACCCACCACTTCACGATTCCTGCTGAAGTGCCGGAGATGAATACAACCCTACTGATGCGAACCAGCGCCTTGTTTCTCGCCACCATTTTTCCCGTGATGGGAGACGAGGTCGTGTTGCAACCGAAGATCGAATCCGTCGGCGTTTTTAAAAATGGCATCGCAGTGGTCCGCGCGAGCTTCGACGTCCCCGGACCGGGCAGCTACCGCTGGGATCAAGTGCCAAAAGCCATTCACGCGACGTTCTCGGTGGACAGCGAAGCCGTCCTCACCACCCGCGCCACCCACCGGCTACTGGAAGAACCCGCCGACCCAAACCCAGCCGAGATCCAAACCGCACTCGCAGGAAAAAATGTGGTGATTTCCCTCCGCAGCGAGCATGGGCCGACCCCGGCCAGCATGAGCGGTCGCATCTGGCAAGTGCCCACCCTGCCAGCAGAATGGAGTCCCCCATCACCCGATGGCTTGTCCTCGCGGCTCAACTGGAGGTCCACACCCCGCACCTCTCCCCCCGGTGATTTCCTAATCTTGGAAACTGCGAAAGGCCGGGAATACATCAACCGCCTCAATATCGCTTCCATTTCTGCTGAGGGACCATTTCTACCGACCTCTCGGCAGGTGGAGACGCACATGCTTGTCTTCGAAGTCAGCTCTGGCAAGGGCAAGGTCACACTCTCCTATCTCACTCGCGGTATCACTTGGCTGCCAGCCTATCACCTCGATATCACCAGCCCCACCACTCTCGCCATCCGCCAGTCCACCGTGCTGCGGAATGAGTTGATGGACCTCAGAGAAACCGACGTGGAACTCATTTCCGGCTACCCTAACATTCAGTTCGCCCATGTGAATTCACCACTGGATCCAGATCTCTCGCTGGCCGCTTTTTTCCAACAACTCAGTCAGCCAGCAGGCATGTCCCACGCCACCACGAGCCAAATGATCAGCTCTAACTCCATCACCACCGCCGCCTCAGATCCAGTCCCCGCAAGCTCGGAAAACGGAGCTGCGAGCGCAGATATCCACTACCAGACCATCGGCAAGCGAGACCTAGCGCGTGGCGACTCACTCGCGCTCGACATCGCCGCTGCCACCTCTCGCTACACCCGCATCGTCGAGTGGCAGGTTCCCGAACTCCGCGATCCAAGTGGCAAGGCGAAGACTTCACGTTCCAGTTCCGAGACGCCCGACCCAGAAGACCAGCCGTGGGACGCTCTCCGCTTCACCAATCCCTTTGATTTTCCGATGACCACTGCCCCCGCCTCCATCACCGAGGCTGGAAAATTCCGTGGTCAATCGCTCTCCCAGTGGGTCAATCCCGGTGAAACCACCACTCTCCGCATCACCCAGGCCCTCACCCTCCACGCCACCGCCAGCGAGACCGAGACAGAAAACAGCCGCCAAGAGCCCATGCCCGAGGACATCGCCACCTTCCATGGTTCTCGCTACCGCCGGATTACCATCCAAGGCATCCTCCAAATTCACAACTTCCGCGCCACCGGAGCCACTCTACTCACTCGTTGCCGGTTCTCCGGGAAATGGCTGGATGCGGACGCCACGCCCACCCTCAAACTACTCCACCAAGGCTCCGAGATTAACCCCAGCTCTGAACTCACTTGGACCACCGAACTCAAGGCTGGCGAGGAGCAGAAACTTCACTACCGCTACCAAGTCTGGATCTCTTTCTAACCACGTCTGTCTTTTCGATCGAACACGACCCGATCAAAAGTCGCTCGCATTTGTTGAATTACTGAAATTTCCAAGGGCAGAGATTTTGCTCTGATTGAGGGTTGAGTCCGCCGCAGGATTTCGCGAAAACCTCTGCGGATGAAAATATTGGTCGTGGGTAAAGGTGGGCGCGAGCACGCGCTGGTGAGGGCTTTGGCAGAATCACCGAGTCAGCCGGAGTTGTTCTGCTTCCCGGGGAGTGACGCGATTTTCGAGCTGGCGAAACCGGTGGCCGCCGATGGCCTCGAATCGCTGGTCGCGTGGATGACGGCGAACGGCATCGACCTCTGCGTGGCCGGTGAGGAAAGCT
Source organism: Luteolibacter sp. (assembly GCA_043766715.1). Lineage (GTDB taxonomy): Bacteria > Verrucomicrobiota > Verrucomicrobiia > Verrucomicrobiales > Akkermansiaceae > Luteolibacter. The sequence goes on along the minus strand of JAYUHS010000101.1, from coordinate 3,635 downwards.
ACTTGGTGAAAGGCGAGGGGCTGGCAAATCTCTGTAGAAAGCACGGCATCCCGTGCTGGGGACCGCCGAAGGAGTCGGCACAGCTCGAAGCGAGCAAGGAATTTGCGAAAGCATTTCTCGTGAGAAATGGTATCCCGACGGCCCGAGCGACGGCCACTGACACGCTTGAGCAAGCAGTCGCGGCGATCGCGGGTGAGTATCCGACGGTTTTAAAATTCGATGGGCTGGCGGCGGGAAAAGGCGTGGCGGTCTGCACGGACGAGGCGGCTGCGCTGGATTTCCTCGGAGAAGTATTCACCCAGCGGCGGTTCGGGGCCGGGCGGGTGCTGGTCGAGCAATGCCTGACGGGCCCAGAGGTGTCGATTTTTGCGGCGATCGTGGATGACCGCTATCTGATTTTCACGCCCGCCCGCGATTACAAACGGGCGCACGACGGCGATCTCGGCCCGAATACCGGCGGGATGGGTGCGGTGGCCAGCCGCCAGTTGGTGCCGCCGGAATTGCTCACGCAGATCGAGAAGGAAATCATCCAGCCGACGGTGGATGGCTTACGCAGTGAGGGTCTGCCTTACCGCGGGTTTCTCTACTTCGGGCTGATGCTGACACCGACGGGTCCGCAGGTGATCGAGTATAATTGCCGTTTCGGCGATCCCGAATGCCAAGCGGTGATGCCGCTGGTCGAGGGTGACCTCGCAGCATTTTGCCTCGCCGGGGCCAATGGCGAACTCTGCGAAGAACTCATCCGTTTCAGCGACGGCTGGAGCGTCTGCGTCATCCTCGCCTCGGCTGGCTACCCGGAAACTTCGCGGAATGGCGATGTCATTTCTGGCCTCGGAACCGCCAGCGAGGCACGCATCTATCACTCCGGCACCCGGCGGACGGCAGACGGTGGCTGGGAAACGAACGGCGGCCGCGTGCTCGCCATCGTCTCCGGCGGTGCGACTCGCGAGCAAGCCGTCACCGCGGCCCACGCTGCCGCAGATGGGATCGCATTCGACGGCTTGCAACGCCGCCGCGACATCGGCATTCTCAATTTTTAAATCTAATGGAACACACGCTGACCGCTGAAGACATCGCCGCTGGAGTCGAGCGCCTCGCCGCCGCTATCCGGGAAAAACATCTCGGCCGGCCCATCGCCCTCGTCGGCATCCGCAGCCGTGGCGACGAAGTGGCGGAGCGAGTGCTGACGCTGCTGTCCGTGGAGGATGACTGGGAGCTGTCGTTCGGAGTGCTCGATATTTCGCTCTATCGGGATGATTTCGAGCACCTGCGCGAGAATCCATTGCTGCAAGAAAGTGACATCGGTTTCCCGGTCGAGGGTGCCCACATCATCCTCGTGGACGACGTGCTTTTCACCGGCCGCACCATCCGTGCCGCGCTCGGCGCACTCTCCGACTACGGTCGCCCAAGCAAGGTCGAGCTGGCAGTGCTCATCGACCGCGGCCACCGCGAAATGCCGATCCAGCCCGACTATGTCGGTATCACTCTCGACACGCGTCGCCTCGATCATGTATGGGTTTCGCTCGAAGGAACAGATGGTAAGGACGAGGTCCGGATCGTCGAAAACGCAAACCCATGAGTCTCCCGCAGCGCAAAAAATCCGCCGAGGAAATCGCGAAACTCCGCGAGTCACTTGGCATCCTCGCTCCGCCGCCCGGCGAGGAGGAATTGCCAGTGGAAGGCTCGCTATCAGAATTCCCACCGGCACAGGAAGCCGTCGTTCCCGAAACCATTTCCGCGATTCCAAAAACACCCGAACCGAGCCCCACGCTGCCAGTTTCCTCGCCACTCCCCCCACCCAGCAGCCCGAAGCTCGTGCGGTCCCTGCGGAAATCCGAGCAAGGCCCACGCTCCGCAGTCCGAGCACCTACAACGGAGTCCCGCCTGCCGATCCACCGCCACAGCGACGAGCAACTCGACCGGATCCGCCGCCAAGAAGCACTCGCCCAGTCCAACGCACCACTACACCCGCTGAATCTGACGGCCCATCCGTTAGTCGTCATCCCCGGCTACCTTTTTGCCCTCGCCGGAGCTGCCTGTTTCTATTTCTACGACATTGAGAAACGAGAAATGCCGATCACGATCGGGTGTGTGATCGCCGCCCTCGCCATCGCCATTTTCATCTTCTTTAAAAAACCATTTTCCCGCCATCACGCAGCATTCATCGCGGTGGTGTCGCTGTTCGTCATCATTTTCGGCGCACTCTACTATTTCCCACAACTTCAGCATGGCACGTAAAGACCTACTCGACATCGCAGCGCTCGACCGCGAGGAAATCGAACACCTCCTGGACCAATCGATCCCGTTCAAGGAGCTTTTCACCCGTTCGGTCAAAAAAGTCCCAGCACTCAAGGGCAAGTCCGTGCTGATGCTTTTTTACGAGGCCAGCACTCGCACCCACTCCTCCTTCGAGGTCGCCGCGAAACGCCTCTCCGCGGATGTCACGAACTTCGACGTCGCCCACTCCTCCATCACTAAGGGCGAGTCGGTCCGCGAAACCGTCGAGACGCTTCAAGCCATGCGCACCGACTACATCATCGTCCGCCACGGCCGCTCCGGCCTGCCCGGCATGATTGCCAAGCAGACGAAGGCCTGCGTCATCAATGCCGGCGACGGTGCCCACGCCCATCCTACCCAAGCGCTGCTAGATGCCTTCACCATCAAGGAAAAATTCCCCGACCCCACCGGGAAAAAGGTTCTCATCATCGGCGATATCCTCCACTCCCGCGTCGCCCGCTCGACCAGCACGATTTTAAAAAAGTTAGGAGTCCAAGTCGCCTACCTCGGCCCCGGCTCGCTCGTGCCGAAGAATGGCCCAGAAAACATCCGCCGCTTCACCGACTACAAGGAGGCCATGGCTTGGTCGCCCGACTTCGTCTATCTGCTCCGCGTCCAGATGGAGCGGCAAGATGTGCAATATTTCCCCAGTGTCCGCGAGTATCACCGGCTCTACGGCATCACCGACGCACGGTTAGAAGAAATCCGCCAGCGCGGCCTCTACCTCATGCACCCCGGTCCCGTGAACCGCGGCGTCGAACTCTGTGACGCCGTCATGGACTACGAGCGCAGCCTCATCAACGACCAAGTCGAAAACGGCATCGCCGTCCGCATGGCCGTGCTCTACTGGCTCAAGCCAAATTCCGAGGCCTGAAAATTCCTCTTACCCTCCGCGACCCTCTACGCGACCTCTGTTCCTCTGCGTTTCAATTCAGCCAACACCCTTCTCTAGGCCCACTTTCTCTCAATTCAGTGGTCCCCTAAATCTCAACTCCGCGGCCCTTCGCGACCTTCGCGCCTCCGCGGTTCAATCTTCCTCTTCGCATGACTCTCCTCATCACTAACTGCCGCATCGCTTCCGAAAACACGCCCACTCTCACCGAGGGCGATGTCTTAATTTCTGACGGGAAAATCCAACAGATCGGAACCGACATCACCGCTCCAGACGGTGCCCGGGTCATCAATGCAAAAGGTAAAATCCTCATGCCCGGGATGTTCGACGCCCACGTCCATTTCCGTGAACCCGGTTTCGAGGCGAAGGAAACCATCGCCACCGGCACGGAGGCCGCGATCAATGGCGGCATCACCGGCGTCGTCATGATGCCAAACACCCGCCCCGCCATCGACTCCGCGACGGT
>JAYUHS010000100.1:0-31943 GCA_043766715.1 Luteolibacter sp. | reverse complement strand
AAAACCACCATGGGGATGGAAATCTTCCATGTGAAGAGTCCCGAGATGGCACACAAGACGCTTGAAATGATGGTGATCGCCTACAATCTCATGCGGACGATGACGCAAAAAGCAGCAAGAGAAGCCGGTAAACCACTCGTAGAGATAAGCTTCAAAGGTTGTCTAGATACCATCACATCCTCGCAAATCATTTTCGCCGGACCTTGGTGGTATGTGATTAAGTATGAAAAAATGGCGATGCAAGTCGTGCAAATCTGTGTAGGAAAGCAGATTGATATCCGACCATTCAGACAAGAGCCAAGGGCACTCAAACGAAGACCGAAACCATTCCACCTACTAACTTCTCCGCGACACACATTCCGCGAAAACCTCCAAAAAGGATCAAAACCCCGTGCGGCTTAAATAAGCGCCATTCGACACTAACCCAACATGGAAAAGGTAACTGGAATCGGCGGCTTCTTCTTCCTGAGCAAGGACTCAGCTTCGCTTAATGAATGGTATGAACAGCATTTGGGTGTCAGGAAGGCCGGGAAGGAATACGAGGATGGATCGTGGTGGCAGGATGAAGGTCCGACAGTTTTCGGTCCGGAATCCGACGGGGCGGAGGTTGGAGGTCCTGGCCGCGTTTGGAGAATCAACTTTCGGGTCAGCAATCTTGATGCGATGGTGGCTCAGCTCGAAGCAGCGAGTATTTCTGTCAAGGTCGATGCCGCGACCTACCCAAATGGGCGTTTTGCTCATCTTCATGATCCAGACGGCAACAGTATTGAGCTATGGGAAGCGGCAGGGACTGATCTAGCGAGGCCTCCCGAACAATAAAGATCATCCAAGCCGAACAAGACGAGACACAGCAATCCCTATCAGCCGCCCTGTTTTTATGATCTTCCTTAGTTTTAACCTCAACCCCGTGATCGACGTGCGCCCCGCTGATGGGGTTGCGTGCTCTTTTGCGTTAGCCCCTTCCCATGCCTTTGTCTCTTAATTCAACTACAAATTCACCATGAAAACCATCATCGCTTTGTTTCTATCCACCGCAGCTCTTTTCGCGGAGGAAAATGCCATGGTCTTGAATCCGGGCTACAAGGCCGGGGAATATACCTTCTCCGGAACCGTGGAGACCGAAATGGGCACGTTCAAGTCAACCCACAAGTTTACGGGTAAGACAACGTTCGACTCGTTTGAATGCAGTTGGGTCAACGATATGGGCGTGATGAAGACACAAGGCGAGGTCAAGACCGGTAAACAGGGCGGCACCATGACGATGGACGGTATGGCGGAGCAAAAGTTTGCCGATCCGGCGATAGCGATCGCGTCTGCAACCGGGGTTTCCGGCGGCAGTGTCCACCTGATGTATTCCCTGTGGACTGGAGATCAGTCGGCCGTTCTTCCCGGCGAAGACGTGAAAATCACTAAAGTGGAGGACAAAACGGAGGTCTCCGGGGAGAATGGTAGCAAGGGCAGGCGTTCCGTGGTGACGCTGGTGGCGGGAATGGTGGTTTCGGTGAAGACCGAATTCGACCCCAGTCTGGATAAGGATGCAGCGAAAAAGCCTGAAATGAGCCAGCAGGAAATCAAGGACGCTTTGAAAGCCATGGGCAAACCGGACACTCAGGAAGAGATAGACAAACTCAAAGCTATGATGGAGAAAGCGCAGAGTTCCATGGCCAACCTAAAGGACAAGATAATCACAACAACGAAGGTGACGGTGACAGGCTTGCCGAAATAAGCACAACCCTCCTGCTTGCTGGTCCGGCCCGTTTCATCTCCGAAGCTGCAATCTGTTGGGACAAGCGACACCGATGACGATAAGATAACCTTCACCAAGTCCCTCAAAAAGAAGGGCTGACAAGCCGCGCCGTGGCAATCCCTACCAGCCGTTCTGATTCGATGATTCTCCATCACTACAACCATCACACCGTGATCGACGTGCGCCGCCGCTGGTAGGGGTGCACACGCTTTCCGTTCGCGAAGATATGGAAATGGCTCATCATTGCACACGAGTTTCTAGATTCTCTGCCAAGTCTGTGCCGAGTCTTTTGCTTGGCTTGTGTGCTAGTGCTCTGTCGAGTCTTCGCCGATTCTCCGGCGTGGGTTGTGTCCTTGAATTCCGCCGAGTCTTTGTTGAGTCTCCGGCGTGGATTGTGTCCTTGGACTCCGCCGAGTCTTTGCGAGGTCCGGATAGAAAACCGTCATCCCCAGCGAAGACTTTCTTAACGCGAACAAGCCGTGAGTGGCAACCGGCGATAACGTCCATTGTGTTTTTTGGAGCTTGATCTCGCCGGTGTCACCACTCAATCGTTCGCTAGAAAAAATGAAAACCAAGATCGAAGCAACCATTTGCACCGCTATCGCTATCGCAACAGTTGGCGTCGCTGAAGGCACGGTAATAATCCAATACCAAGGAACCATCACTTCTGGGGGCGGTCCACTCGGGAGAGTCGGAGACTTGTTCGCAGTAGTTCTGAAGTTTCCTACCACTTTGGTCGACACTAATCCTGATTCCGGTTTTGGCCCCTACGCGTTATACGGAACCTATCGTGCCTTCGGAAGTAGCGCCTATGTTAACGCAAGTTACTTGATCAATGGGAACACGTTGAGCGTCTCCACCTCAAACTACTTTGATATCTTTGTTGGGGACTCAGATTCTGCACATTCAGGTAGCGACAGTTTCGAAGTGGAAGCTTTTATTGGCCCCACGTCCGGGGGTAGCACATTTTTCAACCTCTTCATGATGGACACGACAAAAACAGCTCTCGACAGTGATCGCTTTCCGACAACCCTTGATTTAGCGGACTTCACAACAACGGGATCAAATCTGTTTATCGATGGTAGTTCATATTTTGGCCGAATTGATTCATTTTCTTATGTTATTCCAGAACCAACTGCCGGAATTGTGTTAGTGTGCACGGCGCTGCCAACCCTATTAAGAAGAAGGCGAACAAGGCGCGCCATGCAACCCCTACCAGCCGTTCTGTTTCGATGATTTTCCGTAATTTTATCTCCATTCCCAAGAACGACTTTTGCCCTCGCTGATCGTGGTGTATGCGCTCTAACGTTCGCTAGAAATAGAATCAATCCCAACCCAACAACTGTGAGCGAAGAGACCATGGGTGGTAACGGGAGGATACGTCGCTTGATCTGCCTCATTATCGGAATTGTGATCTTCGGAGTTTTGATGGGGGTTCGCGACGACCTTGAATTTCGATGGCAGCGTAGTGTGGCAGCTGCTTGCGCTTTTGTTGTCTTGGGGGCCTGCGTCTTATGGTTTCGTGAAGCGAAAAAATAGATTAGCCGAACAAGTCGTGACGCACCATCCGACTATAAGCTTTTCAATTTTAATTCCAATTTTATTTTCCTTCCAATCGCGCTGGTGGGTGCACATCTAACGTTCGGCAGAAAGGAGCCACTACAAATATGCAATCCAAAATGTCAGTTGGTCTCGTCGTCTTTGCGTTGGTGGCGTGTAACTCCGCTCAGAGAGTTACAGAGGACGAAGCACTGAGACGTGTTGAGGAGAAAGCGGCGAAGATGGAGCTTCCAATTCAAATTCGAAGTCCCCAAATAGAAAGAAAGGAAGCAAGTTTCCGAATCACCTATCCATTGCCAAAGGAACACAACGAGAGAGGGGGCGATTGGATTTTTGTTATGAACCGTGATACAGGAGATTTCATCGATATCAAAATCTATCGATAGAAAAAAGCTTTCTCATGGAAGACGCTTCATCCGACGGCGACAAGCATCCAGTTTGATTTTCATGCTTCCATCCCGCCGCGGATGAGCTAGACGTTCGGAAGAAAACCAGAGCCGATGAAACTACCGGAGGAACTTGTCATTGGAACTTGGGGCGTTGTACGTTCCGAGATTCCACCTCCGCGCAAAGCTAGTGAGGAGTTCTTCCACTTTTCGCCCGATGGCACCCATTGCTGGGAGTATCCCTTTATCGAGCAGCCAAGGAAGGTCTGGAGGTTCCGATTCCGCATGACAGACTCAGGTGCTCACATCACACCCACCGATTCTGACGCCGTGAAGAATGGCTGGGATCTCCCTTTGGCTACGGGAGGGGAGTATTTGGTGATAACCAATTCATGTGGTTATCGATCTTGGCTCAAGCGCATTCATCCATCCCACCGTCCTTCGTTTCTTACTCTATTTTACGACTCGCCAGCCAAGAGAGACGAAGAATCCGAACAAGGCTAGGCTGGGCAACCCTCACTAGCCGCCCTGTCGTCAACGCAGCCCTTAGCATGAACCCCCACTCCTCGTTCAACGCTCGCCCCCGCTAGTGGGGTTGCCAGCTCTTGGACGTTGGGTAATACACTTATGACGCTTTCTGCACACATACCGAATCGAGTGATTCTTACTCGCCTCGCTTGACTGGCGATCGGTTTTCTACCTCTGTTTTACTTTTACGTTTGGCTAACAATATGCACGTTTCTCGTGGTTCTATTCGCTGGCATTTATCTGGGTCTTTGGATCGTTCTTGGGACTCTGTTATGGTGGGTTATTTGCACCACAGGATTGGCAGTGCTTTTATATTCCTCAGCAACTTTCACTTCGAGCCGACAAGGTCTTCCGAGCTGGCAACTAGCAGGATTAATTGGTGTTCCCGTAGCAGCAATTCCTCTTGGTTATCTATTCGCCAGCAAGGGAGGTTGGGTCACGTGTCTTGCTCTATTTCTCGCATGCTGCTCGGCTTGTTACATCATCATCTCTGCTTTCCGTGGGAATCGAAGAGAACCCAACAAGACGCTAGTGGCAACCGGCGATAACGTCCTTCTTTGAAATCGAGCTTCCATTTCACCGGCGCCACAACTACACGTTGCTCCAAGAAATAGAGATGACATTCCCACGCCCACTTTCAGAACAAGAGCGAGTTCTCGTTCGATGGATGCTTCAGCATGGGGAGTCGGGGGCAGAGCGATTTCTTAGCCAACTTGATGATGCTGTCGTGTCCGGAGTGTGCTACTGCGGATGTGCCAGCGTTGATTTTCAGATTGGAGATCGACACACCAACAGGGAGTCCGGAATGACTATTCTATCGGATTACCTCTATGGACCTGAATCTCCGCCGCTCGGAGCATTCGTCTTTGCACACGGCGATACGCTGGGCGGTCTTGAGGTTTATGGATTTGGCGAGACTGCAGATCGATTACCTTCACCCGAAGAACTCCGCCCAATGGAGAAAACAAACAACGCTCCATCATATGGCGAGAAGCATCTAGTTTGAATTTCAGCTTCCATCTCGCCGCGTATGAGCTACACGTTCGGCGCAAATACATAAAGCACTATGATCATTGCCCAAATAGCAAGCCAGACAACAAGCACCGTTACCCAGACTGGTATCGGACTCGGTTCAGCCATCGCTGTTGTATGTTCTTGGCAACGGAATCGATCAATCCTTTGGGCGATCCTTGCTGGCATCCTTTCGTGGCTCTACGTAATCTACTTCGCCATGACACGCCGAGCAGACGAAACCAAATGAGAGCAAAGAGGCACCGAACAAGATTAGATGAGAAGGTAGCGGGCGGCGCCTGAGCGCCGTGATTCACTCGTAGTTGCCATGAAAAACATCATCCCGTCCATCACTATCGGAATCGACCTCGGCGACAAGAAGCACGCCATTTGCGCACTTAACGCGGAGGGCGAAATCATCGACGAGCGCATAATTACCAACCATCGCGAATCCCTGCGGCGTGTTCGGGGTCACCAGTCCGCGCATTAAAACAATTTGAGCGAGTTGCTTGATTCTGATCATTCCACTCCATCGCCAATTTGGATAACGCAAATCCCTTTAAGTGTTCTCTTTCCCGTCCTAAAAAGATTCGCCGGATTCGCCGGATTCGGGGTCTCTTTTTCTTTACGGCTAGAAATTATTTCCCAAGCCAAGAGAAGATTTGGGATGCTGCGACGCATTATGCGGAGGTTTTGAAACGGGTTCTGCCTGCCTTTTGGAGTGAGTTGGATGTGGCGCTTGCGTAAATTGAGAGAAATCTCAAAATTCACCATCTCGATTCGTAATGCCTTCGTCGGGCAAATTTTCGGAAGTTCGCATCGTTGCTGCGGCTAGCGAAAAAGGCGGCAATAAGATCGCCGCTTCTTAGGTGGCGGAAATCACGAAATGGGTCGATTTCCGCTGAGGGTCTGGGTTTCACTCCCGCCGTGCTCGCCACTCTGAAATCTTGCATCCTCGCTGCTCGCCCGAAAACGCTGCCCGCCGCCGTAGTGCCGGTGTGGGTGGGATGTGTGCTGGCTTGGAAATTAACCGGAAATTTTAACCTGCTGCTCGCTCTGGCCACACTCGGTGGTGCGGTCGCCATTCAGATCGCGACGAATTTTTTTAACGACGCCATCGATGCAAAAAAAGGCGCCGACACCGAGCGCCGAGTGGGGCCGACACGCGTGACTGCTTCCGGCTTGATGCGGCCGCGCACGGTAATGGCCACCGCTTCGGCCTTTCTCGGACTGGCGAGTATTTGCGGCATCGTTCTCTATCAGGCACGAGGGTGGCCGGTCATCGCCATCGGTATTCCCTCGCTTTTCCTCGCTTACGGCTACACCGGCGGGCCGTTTCCGCTGGCCTATCGGGGGATGGGGGAAGTTTTTGTGATCCTTTTCTTCGGCCTTGTCGCGGTGACTGGCACGGTCTTCATCCAGACCGGTGAGTGGCCGCGCGAGTCACTGCTGCTAGGGCTTCAGGTCGGGCTGCTGTCGGCAGTTTTGATTTCTATCAATAATTTCCGCGACCGCGAGGAGGATACCATCACGGGGAAACGCACACTTGCCGTGCGATTCGGCCCGAGGGTGGCGGTGGCGGTGATCTGGCTGGAGGTGAAAATCGCGGTGTTTTCCGGACTTGGCTGGATCGCCTTCGAGCAGCCACCGTTGGCGATCGCTGCGGCACCCGCCTTCCTCATCGGTCTGCGGATCATCTGGGGGGTGCTGACATTTCCTCCCGGGCCGGCGTTCAATCGCTTGCTCGCACTGGGTGGTATCCAGTTGATTTTTTTCGCCGCCGCCTTTCATTTCGCTGCTGTAATGGTTCCCTGATATGCATTTGATCGAACAAAAACCACTGATTTCCCGCTACCGCCTCAAGACTCGGGGATTCCTTAATTCCATATCTAACCGCCTTGAGTTCGAGGGTGCGTTGATCCAGATCGACGGCGGCTATGGCTGCATCCATCCATGGCCGGAACTGGGTGATCCAACGTTAGAAAAATGCCTTGACGACCTCGCGGGAGTGCGGCGTTGGCCAATCGTCCGGCGGGCGATTCGTTGTGCGGAATATGATCGGGCAGCGCGGGAATTTGAGAATTCTCTGTTCGAGGAAATGGAAGTGCCGCAGAGCCACGCCACGCTCGCTAAGGCTGACGTCGCAGACATCGCGCTGGCGGTGGAGGCAGGATTCACTACGGTCAAACTCAAAGTTGGCCGCGACCTAACTGCGGAAGTGAAATTTCTCGAAGCCATGGCTGCGGAGTATCCCGCGCTGAAGTGGCGGCTGGATTTTAACGAATCCCTCGAACCTGATCTGGCGACCGAATTTTTGTTGGCCCTCACCGAGAAAACCCGCGCCGCCATCGACTTCGTGGAAGATCCTTGTCCATACTCGGAAACCGCATGGAACGCACTCCGCCGCGCGACCGGCGTGAAATTAGCGGTCGATCGCGAGTCCTCACCACTGTCTTCCGCTGCACAAGTGATGGTGATCAAACCCGCCGTGGACGAGCCCTTTCTGCTAGCTGAATCCGCAGTGAGCCACAGCCAGCGGGTGGTGATGACTAGCTACATGGATCATCCCGTCGGCCAAGCGTTCGCCGCGTGGGAAGCGGCGCGGCTTGAGTTGCAATTTCCGGGCCTCGTCGGCTTGTGTGGTTTGCAGACGCATCATCTTTTCGAGCCAGATGGGTTCACCGAAGCGCTCGGCCCGTGGTCGCCAGAGTTTAAAATCCCTGAGGGCAATGGGCTGGGATTTGGTGATTTGCTAGATGCACAACCATGGACGCGTCTCTACTAACCACTCGCGATTTCTGGAGCGACGCCAAGCCATTTGCCGCAGGCGAGGTCCCGGATTTACCCGAGCTCGCTGGACATGTGCTTTTCGAAACGTCCGGAAGCTCAGGAAATCCCAAGTGGGTTGCGCTCTCGAAAAAGGCACTGCTCGTCTCCGCCGCTGCGGTAAACCACCACTTGCAAGTGACCCAAGCATCTTGCTGGGGACTCGCGCTGCCGCTTAATCACGTCGGTGGATTCGGCATCGTGGCAAGGGCTTACGATGCAGGTTGTCGCTTGGCGAAACTCGAGAGCCGTTGGGATCCCGCCGTTTTCCGAGATTGGCTCGCAAGTGTGGAAGTCAGCCACACATCGCTCGTCCCGACCCAAGTTCACGACTTGGTAAAAAACCGACTAACTGCTCCGGCTACACTCCGCGCGGTTGTCGTCGGCGGCGGGAATTTAGACACCGCGACAGGTCAGGCTGCGCGCGATCTCGGCTGGCCCATTTTGGCAAGCTATGGGATGACCGAGGCCGCGTCCCAGATCGCCACGCAGGGGTTAGAGTTACTCCATGAGCCGTATCATCTGGCTCCGATTTCGCTGCTGCCGATCTGGCAGGCGGAAACTACCCCGGACTGGATTCTCCGGATTTCTGGCCCCGCGCTGTTCTCGGGATACGTTAGAAACGGTAAATTTACGCCACGGATTTCAGAATGGCATCTGACATCGGATCATGTGGAATTGGAAAATAGGACGTTAACGCCCGTCAGCCGCGCAGATACCCTCGTCAAGGTGTTGGGCGAACTGGTCGATCCTGAGTCGATCGAGCGCGAAATTCTCGCACTTTCCCGAGGGCAACTGTTCTTAGGAACGTTCGCCGTCATTGCTATTCCAGATCCGCGCGCTGGGAATGCGCTGGTGCCGGTGTTCGAATCGGGTGTGGATGCCGGGCTCTTCAATTCCGTCTTGGGGCTTTACGAAAAAGAGGCTGTTGGTTTCCGCAAGCTGGCGAGTCCGGTGAAGATCGGCAAGTTTCCCCGCAGTAATTTGGGTAAAATCAGGCGCTCGGAGTTGGGCGCTATGATCGCTCCACCGTCACTTTCCTAGAGCGGGCGATTCGCGATTTCCGGTTGTCATCCCAGCCTCAATCGCGATAGTTCAGCCATCTTGATAAATTGGAGTAAAGATTCGCCGCCACGATCTGGCATCACGCATGTCAGCGACGGGCTGGCCGAGTGGATACTTTTCCCCGTCAAAATCCCAAGCACCCCCACCCATACCGATGATTCATCGCACCGAGGAAGGTCAGCCCGCATTGTTTGAAGAAATTCCTGAAACCGGAGGCAGCACCCGCAAGAAACGAACGGGTTCCGAAGCGCCAAAACCAGCGGACCTCGGCCTCACCGCCCCATCCCTGCTTGGTAAAAATTACGTGCTAGACACCAATGTCCTACTGCACGACCCCGCCGCGCTGGATCGCTTCCAAGACAATCACCTCTGCATCCTCGTGGATGTCTTGTCCGAGCTTGATAAATTCAAGTCCGAGCAAACTGAGCGTGGGGCGAATGCTCGCCGCGTCCACCGTCGGCTAACGGAAATGTTTTCCTGCGCCAGCAAGGTCACTCAAGGCGTCACCACCGAGTTTGGCGGCACGGTCCGACTGGTGATTTATGATCCCGCGAGCTGCCCGCAGAATTCGGAACTACTCAATCGTTTCCACCGGATTTTCCCCGACCGCGAGCGCGTTGATCACCGGATACTCGCAGCCAGTTTATTATTGATGCAGTATAATGACGCGCCGGTCGTGCTCGTCACCAAGGACATCAACATGCAGCTCAAGGCCCGCGCTGTGGGCATCGAGTGCCAAGACTATCTCAACGATAAGGTGGATGCTCGCGAGGTTTCTAACTATGAGGTCCGCCGCATCGAGGTGGACCCGAGCGAGCTTCACCGCTTTGCCAGCGTGGGCGAACTCACTCTTTCCAGCGACCGCTTACCGGGTGTGGCCATCAATGAATATGTTTTGTTAGGAGCTGGTGAAAAACAAACCATCCCCGCTCGGCTTGCCGCAGACGGCCGCTTCGTGAGGCTGAATATCCCCGAAGTCCTCAAAATCCCAGACGGCCAATCGCTCAAGCCACTCAACCTCGGTCAGCGCTGTCTGATCGATGCGCTGCTCAATCCCGACATCTCGCTTGTCACCTGCTACGGCCATGCTGGCACCGGCAAGACACTTGTCGCCGTCGCCGCTGGCCTGCACGAAATGTTCAACCGCAAGTACAATGGCATCACCGTCAGCCGCCCGGTCGTCGCGATGGGCGACCAACTCGGATTCCTACCCGGCTCGCTTGACGAAAAAATGCGGCCGTGGCTCCAACCGATCCACGACGCACTCGACTTACTCATGCGGCCTAACACTCCACTCGGGCCTCGTCGCAAGCAGCAAACCAAGCCCGGCGGGGCACCTCCTGCGGCTGCGAAAAAACCCTACGAACTTCTGATGGAGCAGGGCATCTTGGAAATCGAGGCGCTCTGCTACATTCGCGGTCGCTCGATTCCTAACCGCTTCTTCATCCTCGACGAGGCCCAACAGCTCACCCCGCAGGAGGCCAAGACCATCGTCACCCGGATGTCTCGCGACTCCAAGCTGGTGCTCGTCGGCGATCCGGCACAGATCGATAATCCCTACGTGGACAGCCGCAGTAATGGCCTCGTTTACACCCGGAATCGGCTGAAAGGTCAGCCCTTCGTCGCCCACGTCGCGCTGAACCGTGGCGAGCGTTCCGAGCTGGCGGAAGCCGGTGCGCAGTTGATGTAACTAACACCCGATTTACCAAGCCGCCCGAACTCGTGCCGGGCGGCTTTTTTAAGGGACTTCTTGGTGAATCCACCCAATCTTCAAAAATCATCAGAAACAGCTACTTCTAATATCTGTGATGTTTGGCTCATCCAAGTTGGGAATAAAATTGCGAACTCAATTTGGAGTGTTACCCGCCGTCGGGTGAAACGTCTTAGTCGTGTCGATATTCGGACAGTGCGGCTTTAACAGACTGGCAATCTCGTTTAGTTGGTAGCTTTTCTGACAGCGGATTCGCAGAAGTGGTAAGCAAGCCGATTCTGCTGCCTGCTCAACGAATGCATCTCTTTCAATTCGATCTTTATTGTTGTGTGACTTATCGTCTAACTCAATCAACAGAATGATCGCAGAATCTGATGCACGGCAGATGACAAAATCGAAATGCTTACTCTTAATTCGGTTAAAAGCCTGCTGCCAAGCACTGCGCCCAAGTCCCTTGGAAACTTGCAGAACATCAGCGGCACGTACCTTACCGAATACCCGGTAGTCAGAACCCATCAGACGATCAACTACGGCAAGAAATGATCGTTCGGCTGGTGTAAACAAATAAGAAATTGCTTCATAGGGAGAAGCTGTGCTGCCAACCCTTTTGTCCGGCACAAGTAATTTCAATAGTTTCACGAGAACCGCAAGGGCGAGCATGAGAACAACCATGAATATGAGCAGCTCTAGAATTTTTTGCATACACTTTGGTGCTGACTAACGAACGATTTTTACTTTGGCTATGAGAAAGCCAAAATCAGAAATATCTCTTCCAACCTGTCGATGAAATATATGATCTGTGCGATACCTCGTTCAGCAGCTTTAGCCCCCACTACTTACGTAATGAGGGCTTTGCTCTGCTAAGATTGTCGGTGCCGGACGCTACTCTTATCTTTCTTTTTACTTCACCCATTACAGATTTCCGCTGCGTAGAAGATCGGTAGCCACTCGAATCACGCGATCATGTCGGCAACACTCGTCGCTGCGAGGCCGTGAGCGTGAGCGACTGGCTCGCAGGTGAGCTTCCCACCGATGACATTGATGCCGCCTGCTAGCTGTTGGCGAGTCTGGCAGGCTGCGACGACACCCTTGTCGGCGATGAGCGTGGTCCATGGATGGGTGACGTTGTTGAGCGCCTGGGTCGCGGTGCGGGAATAAGCGCCGGGCATGTTCGCGACGCAGTAGTGGAGCACGCCCTCCTCAACGAAGGTGGGATCATCATGGGTGGTCGGGCGGGTGGTTTCAGCGCAGCCGCCTTGATCCACAGCGATGTCCACGAAGACGCTGCCGTGTGGCATGAGTCTCAACATTTCACGGGTGATGAGCTTGGGAGCCTTGGCCCCGGGGACTAACACTGCGCCGATGACAAGATCCACACGGGGAAGGAGGTCGGCGAGGTTGGCCTCGTTTGAGTAAACTGTGTGGGAGCCCATGGTGATATCGATGAAACGCATCCGCTCGAAATCGACTTCAAGGATGGTCACATCCGCGCCGATGCCGGTGGCGACCCGTGCCGCATTCAGTCCGGCAGTGCCGCCACCGAGGACAACGACGCGCCCCGGAGCCACGCCGGGAACTCCGCCTAGCAGCGATCCGCGTCCGCCGCAATGTTTCGCAAGGTGATAGGAGCCGACGATGGCGGACATGCGGCCCGCGATTTCACTCATCGGCTCGAGCAGCGGAAGATGGCGGTTCACCTCGATGGTCTCGTAGGCGATGGCAGTGCAGCCCGAAGCCATCAGACTTTCCGTTAGCGTCTTGTTTGCTGCGAGATGGAGGTAGGTGAAAAGGATGTGCTGTGGCCCAAGCATGGCGACCTCATTCGGCTGCGGCTCTTTGACTTTCACGATCAATTCAGAGCCGGCAAAAACAGCTTCTGCGGAGTCCACCATGACCGCTCCGGCAGCGATGTATTGCTCATCTGCGTAGCTCGCTCCCTCTCCCGCACCCCGTTCGACAAGGACGCGGTGGCCGCGCTTGGTTAGTTCTGCAACAGACCCGGGGACCATGCTGATCCGATTTTCCTGTGCTTTGATTTCCTTGGGGACGCCGATGTTCATGTTATTTGAGGGTTCGCGACTGGTGCAAATGTGAAGTTGAGGTCCGGCTGCCGACTCGCTTGAGGCATGAAATGATCATGGGCTGTGCGTTGACAGAAGGGGACGGGTTGGATCATAAAAACGTATGGTGCTTTGTCGCGATTTTTTTGCCTTGGGGCTGACACTTTTGTCGCTCGGCTGTGCAGGCATGAAAAACGACCAAAGCTGGAAGGGCGCGGTGGATCGCCAAGCCGGCCAACTCGGCTACCGGAACTGGATCGTCATCGCAGAAGCGTCATTTCCCGCTCACAGCCGTCCCGGGATGCGTCAAGTGAACGCCTCGGCAGAAATTCCTGAAGTGGTTGATTATGTGTTACAAACTCTCGAGCAAACCGAGAGCGTAAAGCCGCAAATGTATGTCACTCGCGAGCTGCGGGCAGTGGAGAACGACTTCGCACCGGGCATCGATGAGCACCGCAAGCTTCTCCAAAATTCGCTTCATGGCCATGAAACGACTGAGCTCGATCAGCAATCGCTACTCACTCTGCTCGAAGACGCGAATCGCAGCTTCGACGTGCTGGTAATCCGCACGCCGACCGCTTTGCCATACACTTCGGTTTTTCTCGAACTCCAGCCGGGATACTGGGACGTCGATTCCGAAGCCCGGCTGCGGGACCGGATCGAGCGGGAGCGCACGCAAAAGATTGTGCGACCGTTCTAGGATCGTGCATTCTCTCCGCGTGAGCCGTAAAGACGAAGAACTCCGCCATGAACGTGAAGCAGCTTGGGTTGGCGATGCCGTCCTCGCGCTTTTTGCCCGCCAATTTGTCCTCCGAGAACGCAACGCGATGGATGGCGAGTGGTTTACTCGACTGACTTCCAACGACTTCCTCAGTGCGTTTGGAAATCCGACACGGGTCGAGGCTTCTATCGGTAAGCTCTATTTGGCGGGAGGACTCGACGCCGCTTTCGCGTGGATGGATGCCGAGCTGATCCCGCTTTTCCGGAAGCAAATCGCCAAAAAGGGCTGATTTTCGGAGTTCAACCTGATCGAGCCATGGCAAGCGAATCACGGCGGTGGACGTTAGAAAAGCTGGTCGATCTTGAGCAAGCAACCGCCTCACCCACCGCCACCTCACCCGAAGTTCGTGCCGCAGTGGCCACAGCGATCCGCAATCGTGAGGGAGCCGACGCGAGGCGAATAGGCTTGGCGGTGTGGTTAGAGGAAGCTGGGGCGAAATCCGCAGGGCGGAAATTTACCTCCGCACTCTCGCTGGTCGGCGGTGGATTTTCGCTTTTCATGATGGTGGCGGGGATTTCTGCGGTTCATGGCATGTTGGATGGAGAGCGAGGTGGGATCAATGTGACGCTTTTTCTCGCGGTGCTTATCGGCGGGCAGTGGTTGGTTTTACTCCTCGCTAGTGGCGCTTGGCTACTGCGCCGGAAGGCGGCGGATGGCTTTAGCGGGGTGCAGGCGCTGGCGGGGAAACTCGCCCACCGTCTCGCAGGAAATCGCGATGACGCATGGTGGCAACGTCTGATGGACGGGGGCGGGGCACCGCGGGCCGTGCTGCTCTGGCGGCTCGCACGCACCGCTCAGGCTGCGGGGATTTCTTTCAACCTCGGCATCTTGCTCGGGCTGGCGGGACTGGTGCTGGTGAGGCATATCGGATTTTACTGGGAGACTACGACCGAGCTCGTCATGCGATCATTTCTTGAAAAAGCGACCGCGTTACTCTCCGCACCGTGGGCGGCAATCTGGCCGCAAGCCGTGCCGGATGCTGCCATCATTGAGGCGTCCCGTTGGCTGCTGGGGAGGTCCACCGGGCTGGCACCCGGTCCGGCTGCGTGGTGGGAATTCTTGCTGATGGTCACGCTGGTCTGGGGGCTTTTGCCGCGGGCGATGCTGTGGCTACTGGCATGGAGTGCAGGTCGTAAGTCGCTCTTGGCACTGGATTTCCAAGGTCGCCATCACCGCGTGCTGTGGCGTAAAATCACTGGCAGTGAACGCGTGGAAACTGATGAAAAACCGCTCGACGGTGTGCTCGTCCTCGACGTCGGCGGCAGTGGCTTGAGCGAACAGTCGCTCCGCCCATTTCTCCTGCGCCGACTGCGAGTGCATCCCACTGCATGGAAATCGGTCGCTGTCCTAGCCCCCGGTGCCGAGCAAGAAGCCGCCGAATCCCTCGCACAAGCTCCCGCCGGAGTGGTGTTAATTACGGAAGGTTGGGCACTCTCACCACCCGAAATGATCCACCATCACCGCAAGATTCGCATCAGCGTGGGTTCAAAAATTCCCGTGAAATTCCTCGTCGCTAATGTTGATGCTGACCAAAAACCCACCCCGGTGACACCCGCCGAACGTCACGAATGGACCCGCTTCGTGGATTCCCTGCGAGATCCAGCGACGGAGGTTTTCTTTTTTGAAAACGACCCGAGTTCTCAGGCAGGTTTATAAAGTTCCGCGAATACCATCGTCCCACTCGCCGTTTGCAGCGTGCTGACCACGATCACGTCTGCGGTCGAGCCGATTTTCGAAACTGCATGATTTGCCACAATCATCGTCCCATCCGGCAGGTAGCCCACCGCTTGATGGTCTTCTTTCCCGGTCCTCACCAGTGCGAGCCGGATCCGCTCACCCACGGCCACTGCGGGCTTTAGCGCATCGTCGAGATCATGGATGTTGAGCACATCCACGCCTTGGATCTTGGCGATTTTTGTCAAATTTTCGTCCACCGTCATCAGCCGTGCACCCAGTAAACGGCTGGTCTCGATGAGCCGGGTGTTCATCATTTCCACCTCGCCGTTTGCCACACTGTCGTGGATCGAAATCTGGATATCCGCCGCCTTTTGCATTTGTTCGAGGCTATCGAGGCCACGTTGTGCCCGCTGACGCTCGCTGGAATTGCCGGAATTGACCTTTGCTTGCAGGTCATCCAGCACGAACCGTGGAACGATCAACCGGCCGTGAAGGAAGCCAGAGCGGGAAATCTCCAGCACGCGTCCATCCATCACTGCCTCGGCGTCCAACACCACTGGCTGGCCAGAGGACGAATCTTGGCGGAAGCGCACATAGGGGATGATGAACGCGAAATCGTCACGATTACTCCGCAATGCCAGCACCGCACCGAGAAAGCCGAGACTCGCATAGAGCGTCACATCGATGGCCAAGCGCAACGCACTCACCAGCACCTCAAACTGCACTGCCGGAATGCCGTTTTCATCCTGCAGCTTATCTTGGAAAGCGAGATTCAAGAGGTTTGAAATATCCACCCGAGTGAGCAACCACGCACAAAACAGCCCCACTCCCAGCCCGAAGCTCGCGGTGGAAAATCCCCGGAGCGTGAAGCCCATCATCAATGACTCGATCAAGATGAAAAACCCTGCCACGACCAACCCACCGAGCAGACCGCTCACCACCGATATGTCTAACGTGCCCTTGGTGCTCAGGGCGATCGCCACACCCGCCGCCTCACAGACGAGGAGATAAATCAGCCGGGCAATATTGACGGAAGGATGGGAGGCCATGGGAAATCGTGTGCGGTAAGTTCCCGGGCGGCACCACTTTCAGCAAGATCAAACCCGCTGGGCGACTCACTCCTGCTCGTCTGCCGTCAGCTTGATGTCAGTCAGAGCAGCGATGAAATCTCCAAGAATTTCCGCAGGCACCATGATCGTATCCCGGTTCCCCCCGACGTCCTCAGTGATCTTCACCACCATGCCGCGCGAGTTCTGTTTCAGGTCCAGAAAGAATGTTTTCCGGTCCGCGAGAATTTTTTCTGTGTGTAAGATATCAGCTTCCAATACTTCCTCCTGCGTTAGTTAATTAGGGCGAAGAGTCAGCGGCGACCGTTGAAAGTCAATGGAATTTCTTGACCGGAGCAGACTCGCGCTATCCGGTATTCCCATCTCTCATGCGCGATTTTTTACCGACTGATCGCCCCGCACTGGTGCTTGCGCCGATGCAGGATGTGACGGATTTACCCTTCATGCGAGTCATCGCACGCCGGGGCGCGCCGGATTGGTTCGTGACTGAGTATTTTCGCGTCCACCCCGACTCCTGCTTGAACCGCTACATCCTCCGATCCATCGTCGAGAACCAAACGGGCAAGCCGGTGTTCGCACAAATGATCGGGCGGGATCTCCCCAGCCTCATCCGCACTGCACAAGAACTCGCTCGCTATCCCATCGCCGGGATCGACCTGAATCTCGGCTGCCCCGCGCCCATCGTGTGCCGCAAGGACGCCGGTGGTGGACTCTTACGCAGCCCGGAAACGGTGAATCGTCTGCTCGGCAGCCTGCGTGAGGCCATTTCCGGGAAATTCACCGTGAAAACCCGCCTCGGCTTCACCACCGCCGACGAGTTCCCCGCGCTGTTGGAAATTTTTCGTCGCCACGCCATCGATGGCCTGACCATTCACGGACGCACCGTGGCCGAGCGCTATCAGACCCCGGTCCACCCCGACTGCGTGCAAACGGCGGTGGCAGCCATGCCATGTCCGGTCATCGCCAACGGCAATGTCGTGGATGCCGAAACCGGTCTCTGTTATCTATCAAAAACTCACGCCGCTGGACTCATGATCGGTCGCGGGGCGATCCGGAATCCGTGGATTTTCTCCCAGCTCATCGCCAGTTTTGGCTCCATCGCACCACCAGTTCCGAGCTGCCGAGATCTGTGGGAATACGTCCGCGAGCTCTACGAAGAAATCGCTCGCGAGACGCCGAAGTTCGTCGCAAACGCCCACGTCCAGCGGATGAAAAAAACGCTGGCCTACATCAGCCACGGGATCGAAGGCGATTTCGAGCACGACATGCGCCGCATGAAAACCCCAACAGACTTCGAGGAAATCTGCCGCAGACACCTCGACCATGACACTCCGCTGCCCGCCAAGCCTCCGCTCGGTTCCAAGCTTTTTTGCGGATTTGAGTCGCTCGCTGCAAGTTGATCGCGGGCGGCGGCGAGGTCTGCGCCTCGTTCCTTTCTGCCTGATGGTTTGGAAAAGACGCGACAACGAGGTCTTCACTGCCTATTTCCAATCGAAGCTGTCTGTGATGTCTCGGCGGACTATTTAGGATTTCTTAAACGTATGGCTGACATTGGCTACACCATCCTCGCGGGAATCATCTTCGGAACGATCGGGATGGGAGCGTTTAGTTATGGCAAAAAGCTCGAACTGTGGCAGCCGCGAGTGATCGGTGTGGCGTTGATGGTTTACCCGTATTTGGTCTATAATCTGTGGGCGCTGTGGGGCATCGGCGTGGGATTATTGGTGCTGCTGTGGTTCTATCATCACGAATGAAGATGCTAGATTTCCCTTGGCAGATGGGCGGTTTTTTAGGCTATTTTCCTCCCACCCATGCCAACCGAAGCGATCCTCTCCACCACTCGCCAGTTTCTCGGCGTGGACCCGACCGTATCTATCACCTTGGAGCCGATCAAACGCGGGGCTTCCGGCCGCACGATCGTCCGGGTCAAGACTCCCGTCCGCGAGCCATTCATCGGCATCCACTGGACCGAGGAGCGCGAGGATAACGCCCAATTCGTGCCGGTGGCGGAGTTTCTCAAACAGGCGAAATTACGCGTGCCGGAAATTATCCATGCCCGGACGAGGTATCGCGTGGCGCTGGTGGAGGACTTGGGAGATCAGGATTTACTGTCGCTGAAGGATCGCCCATTTGCGGAGCGGCTGCCTTACTACCGCTCGGCATTCGAGCAGGTGGACAAGTTGTTTTATGCGAAGCCGGCCAAAGATTTCCACCTGATGCCGCCGTTCGACGCGGCGCTGTATCGCTGGGAGCAGGAGTATTTTTTCGAATACATGGTCGAGGAATATCTCGATCTTTACGGGGAGTCCGCTGCCCTGCGGAAAAATCCCGTTTTCACCGATCTCGCGGAACGTCTCGGCACAGTGGCGCGGCACTTGGTGCATCGGGATTTCCAATCGCAGAACCTCATGATCAAGGACGACAAGGTCTGGCTCATCGACTTCCAAGGCCTGCGCCGTGGCCGCCAAGAATACGATCTTGCCTCGCTGATTTTCGATCCCTACCTCGACCATTCTGCCGATGAGCGTGAGCAGCTTCTCACGCTGTGGGAAGACATCGCCGACGAGCGACCGCTGGAAACCTTGTTCCACGAATGCGCGGCCCAGCGGCTGATGCAGGCGCTCGGAGCCTACGGAAATATCGTCAAAAACCGCGGCGATGAGTGGTATCGGCCCCACATCGCCACCGCCGCCCGTCTGCTCGGCGAGGTCACGGCGGGCACTTCGCTCGAAGCGCCACTGGCTCCGGTCCTCGCCGCGATCCGCCAAGCGAAGCCGTGAGCGGCTCGTTTCAGCGGCGATTCTGGGTGCTCCTCGCCTCGGCAGTAGTGGCGGCAGGCGCGTGGAAATTTTTGCCCGGCAGTCATCTCGATCGTGCGGTGTTCGCCAGGGTGGCCGGTGGTTTCGCGGAGCCAACGCCGTTTGTGGAGGGCCGGGGGAGTCATGCCGCGCCATGGAAAATATGGTCATCTGCGGAACCTCAGGCGAATCCGTGGCAAGACCCGGTGGTGGTCTCGCTGCGGGATGATACCGAAGGATTTTTCCAAGCGTCGCTCCACGCACCGATCGACCTCGCGGTCATCCTCAAAAATTTGCGGCGACTGGGCGTGAAACATGTGTCCACCGCAGCGGTGCTGGCATGGGATACGCCGGACCCCATCGGCCTCGCTGCGCTGGAAACTTCGTTGGCGGGATTCGACTCGCTGGTGATGGCCACGCCACTTTCGCGCGGACCGGTGGCCATGGCGATGCCGCCTAGCTTCCGCCATGCCTCGATCCCGCTGGCTGCCGTGCTGGGAGATCCGTCGGCGCTGCCGGTGGTGAACCGGATTCCGGTGCCCGGGGTTATCTTGGGCGCTGAGAATTCGCTGGCGGGATTTTCCGTGATCGAGTCGGAGCCGGAGTCGGGATTTCCTGCGCTGATCGCTCGTTGGGAAGACCGGGTGGTGTTTTCATTTCCGCTACTCGCGGTCTTGCAGCGGCTGGATTTACCGCCCGCTGGGCTGGAAATCCGCATGGGGGAATATCTCAAACTGGGACCTGACGGGCCGCTGATCCCAATCGATTCCTACGGGCGGCTCGCCGTGCCACGACCGTCGATTTCCCCGGTCGCAGGAATTTCCGCCGAGTCGCTGATCGATGGTGGCACGGGCATTTTTCCGCCCCAAGTACCGGAGCCTGTCATCCTCCGCGACGACCGGACCAGCGCGGAACAGGCGACGCAGGCCTTTTCCCAACAGCTCATGGCGACCCTCGCCGCGCTCGTCTCGGAGCGGGGAATCGCCTCGTCACACGCTTATCCGAGGTTGGCGGTGGAGTGGGAAATCGGCATCCTTGCGGTGGTCGTCTGCGGCCTCACCTTGGTCTGCGGGATGGTCAATTTCCCGCGGAAAGCGGCGGTTTTTGCGCTGGTGGTGGCCGTCTGCGTGGGCCAGTGGATCTGGTTGGAAATCGCGTCCGCTTGGCTGCCGGGCTTGCCGGTGCTCGCGGCGATCCTTGCGACGATGATCGTTTCTAGGGTGATCGCGATTCCTGTCCGAGTGAAGTGAGCTTGTTCAGGGCGGATCGTTGATTTCCGCTTTTCGCCTGCCGTGGTGGCTCTTAGCTTCTGCGGCGTGGACCCGATCGAAAAAGCAAATTCTCTCATCGAAGCGCTGCCTTACTTGCAAGCCTTCCGCGGCAAGACTTTCCTCATCAAAATGGGCGGTTCGGCGATGGAAAATCCCGAGCTAGTCGCGAAAGTGATGCGCGACATCGTCTTCCTCGAGGTCGCGGGCATCAATCCCATCGTCGTCCACGGCGGCGGCAAGGCGATCTCGGCGGCGATGGCCGCGGCAGGGCTTGAGGCGAAATTTGTCGGTGGCTTCCGAGTCACCACGGATGAGGCCATCGAGATCGTGGCGCGGGTATTGTCCGAGGAAATCAACCCAGGCCTAGTCCGCATGATCCGCGACTTCGGTGGCAAAGCCGTCGGGATTCCCGGAAATGACGTGTTCATCGGCGAGAAAATCAAAGGCACCGATACCGACGGCCAGCGCATCGACATCGGTCGGGTCGGCGAGGTGGTCGGCTGCCACATGGAATACATGGAGGCGGCGCACAAGGCGGGCATCGTCCCGGTCATTTCGCCACTGGCTGCCGAGCTGGCCACCGGTAAGCCGCTCAACATCAATGCCGACCTCGCCGCCGCCGCACTGGCCAAGGAGCTACGGGTCGCGAAGCTGGTCTATCTTTCCGACGTCCCCGGCCTGCTTGCTGATCCCAAGGACCCAGCAACCTTGATCAAATCGGTGACCCGCAAGGAGGCGGAAGCAATGATCGCAGACGGCACGATTTCCGGCGGCATGATCCCGAAAATCCGCAGCGCGGTGGACGCTCTCAACGCCGGGGTCCGCAAGGTCCACTTCGTCGATGGTCGCTTGCCGCACGCCCTGCTGCTGGAAATTTTCACCGACGGCGGGGTCGGGACCGAAGTGGTGCGGTAAAAAATTGAGGGAATTACCAAGTTTTCACATCGTCAGAAGCCTTACCGGTAGCTGTCACACCATCGGCGCCGTCGGACCAAACGGCGACACGGCGGCCATTAAGGGTAGAGGCAGCAGCCGCAGCTTTAGGCTGAGGTCTTACGACTTCATCGTAGTCGCCGTCCATTTCGACCTTGTAGCTACCGCCCCATGGATCGTATAGGCCATCTGCCCTCGATGTCCCACCGGTGGTATAAATAAGGCCGTTCTTCCTGGCTTTCCCTTCCTTGACCGAGAGAAAGCGGACGGCCCGGTTGTTCAGAGTCGTCGCACCCGTCTCCAGCCCGAGCAGAACGTCGAGGAGATCTTTCCCATCGGTAGCGACCGTGTCCACCGGCGTGCCTTCAGTGATGGTGGCCTTGGGCATACTATTATATTCCGTATAAAACTGGTTGATCGCCTGTTCCATGCTGGTGCAAGTGGCGAGCGCAGTGACTTTTTTCGCCTTCTGGACTGCGGCATTTCCTGCTGCGAAACCGGCTCCAGCAAGCACGGCGATGATGGTGATGACGACGAGAAGCTCGACGAGAGTGAAGCCTTGTGGGTGACGGGACGAGTGGGTTTTCATGGCGGAATCGACGTTGGGTTTCATTGAATTGGAAAGAATGCGAAAATCATCCGGCTGACAACACCGCAATTTTCCGGCATTCACATAGTAAACACCTAGAGCCGCTGTCCATGGCTAGCAATCCTTTTTCTCCCGCCTTTGCCGTTGCGGTGGCAGGCTCCACGCCACAAACTCGGCCCATGCCCGGCCAAAACCTGCGCGACCTCATCCTCGACGCCCTCCGCTCCGCAAACGGCAACCCGCTCTCTAAATCCCAGCTTTCACGTGGCCTGAAACTCCCCGGCCCGCGTGTCACCGAGCTGAAAATGACGCTCGAAGCCCTCGTGAAAGAAGGCGCGATCCATGAGGGGAAAAAAGCGACCTACCTGCTCCCCGCCGCGCCGAAAGATCAACTCACCGGCACGCTCAAGTTCCACCCGAAGGGCCACGCGTTCTTTTTTCCAGACCTCACCGACGCCCAGAATCTCGCCTCGGGCATCGATTTCACCCTACATTCGCGGATTTTCATCGACCGCCGGAACGTAAATACCTCGCTCGACGGCGACCGGGTGGCAGTCTCCATCGTCAAGGCAGTGGCCCGGCCATTTCGCCCTCGCAGCGAGTCCACGCCGGATGCTGCGGAGGAAATGAAGGGCAAGGTGGAGCAAGTGCTCGAGCGCCGTTCCGGGAAATTGGTCGGAGTTTACCAAGCGACCGGGAATTTTGGCTGGATCGACTGCGATGACAAAGCGGTCGAGGGCCGGGTGGATGTCATTGGCGACACCACGGCGATGCCCGGCCAGCTCGTGGTGGTGGCGCTGGAAGAGTGGCTGGACCGGAATCGCGACCCGCGCGGCCGGATCATCGAGGTGCTGGGTTGGCCGGGCGATCCGGGGGTGGATATCATTTCGGTGATCCACCGCCATGGCTTGAAAACCTCATTTCCCGAGGCGGTGCTGGCCGAGGCCCGTGCGGTGCCAGAGTTTCCGGAACCTGCGGAAATCGCCCGCCGCAAGGACTGGCGCGGCCAGCTCGTCATCACCATCGACCCGGCGGATGCGAAGGACCACGACGACGCAATTTGGCTGGAAAAAACCGCGAAGGGCTGGACGCTCGCCGTCCACATCGCCGACGTTTCGCACTACATCAAGCCGGGCAGCCCGATGGACCAAGAAGCCATCGAGCGCGGAAATTCCACGTATTTAGTCGATCGCGTGCTGCCGATGCTGCCGACCGAGCTGTCGAATGGCATCTGCTCGCTCAAGCCGGATGTGGATCGCCTCACCAAGTGTGCGCTGTTGGAAATTTCCCACAACGGCGAGATCACCCGTGCGAAATTCATCGACGCCGTGATCCACAGCCGCGCCAAGCTTTCCTACGAGCAAGCCCAAGCGATCCTCGACGGCAAGCCCGCGCCGAAAGGCTCGGACCCCGCGCTGGTCGGCATCGTCAAGGAAGGCTGGGTACTCGCTTCTGCCATGCGGAAAAGGCGGTTCGACAACGGCGCGCTCGACCTCGAAATGCCGGAAATCAAGGTCCGGCTCGACGATCAAGGCCGTGCCTCCGTCGCCGAGCCAGTGGTCCACACCGAGAGCCACCAACTGGTGGAAGAATGCATGCTCGCCGCGAATGAAGCGGTCGCGAAGGTCCTCAAAGTCCGCATGAAACCAGCGATTTACCGCATTCACGACGATCCCGATCCGTCGCGGCTGCTCGACTACACCGAGACCGCCAAGGCCCACGGCTACCGTCCCGGCGATTTGACCAACCGCTCCCACATCCAGAAACTTCTCGACGATTCCAAGGGCACGCCCGAGGAGCACGTCATCAAGCTCGGTCTGCTGAAAAGCCTCAAACGCGCCGCCTATTCCGCCGAGCCCATCGGCCATTACGGCTTGGCGAAGGAAGATTACTGCCATTTCACCAGCCCGATCCGCCGGTATGCGGACCTCATCGTCCACCGCGCGCTTCAGCCGCTTTTGGAAAATCCACCGAAGCCCCACGATCGCACGCCGTCATTTGCCGATCTTCAGGAGCTGTCCCGCCATATTTCCGACACCGAGCGCACCTCGTCGGATGCGGAGAGTGAGACCAAGCAAATCAAGCTGATGGAGTACCTCGACCGGGTTTCGAAATCCGAGAGTCCACCGCTATTTGACGGCCTGATCACCGATGTCCGACCGATGGGCCTGATGGTAGAAATCCCCGCGATGGGCGTCCGCGGCGTGGTAAAGCGCGAGGACCTACCGCCGGGCCGTTGGTTTTTCGAGGCGCACCGCAAGGCCTGGGTCTCGACGGATGGCAAGGTGGTCCAGCTCGGGATGCGGATCCCACTGCGGGTGACGAACATCAATTTCGACAAGCGCTTCGTCGATTTCGCCGTGGCCGGAAAACCCACCAGCGAGGGCACTCACGTCGCGACGAAAAACCCACCGAGCGCGAAAAAACACGGTAAGCCCCACACCAAGCCCGCCGCCAAGGTCGGCCCGGCCACCAAGCCGAGCGAGGGGCGCTACGCCAACCCCGGGAAACCTGGAAAGCCGGGTAAATTCGGCAAATCGGAGAAGCCGAAGCGCCGTAAGCGGAAATAATTCTCGGCTGCTACTGCTTGCGGAGATCCCCGGCGGAGGAAACCATTTTTCGCCGCCAGAGGATTTCACACCACTTTGACATAGTCCCAAGGACGTTGGTGAGTAGCTGATCGCGACTTCAGGAGCAGGCGCGCGCTCGTTTGCGGCGGATGAGGAGACCGGTGGTAGCGAGAGTGAGCATTGCGAGGCCCGAGGGCTCGGGGACTGCGGCTGCATCGATCAGGGCTTTTCCATCTGAGATGCTTAAGGTGGGACCACCTACTGCTGATAGATCTTGGGGGTTTGGGATCGGGTTAGTGGTGGCGATGGCGATGAGCCGTGCGTTCCCGTTACTCTCGAAACCAAACTGGGCCACGGCTTCGTATCCGCCGTCGTCCCCGCCGAAGCTGATCATGGCGTAGTTACTGGAACCGAGCGTAGCGCCTTGAATGAGCGCCGAAGTGGGAAAGACGTAGTAAGGGAGTGGCTGACCAAAAAACAAAGTCACCGCTAGATCCGCCCCACCGGTGAAAAAACCAGAGGCATTCCCTCCGATCGTCCCGCCCGTGATTTGGAGTTTTCTAAAATTGCCACTCACGGCGAATGCCAGTTGGTTTGGATTGGGGTTCGTATCATTTGCCGTCACCTTGCTGTAAAATACGACGGCTCCCTGAGCTGTGGCTGCCAGTGAATAAGCGGCTGCGATGACGACGGTGAGGCAGGCAGCGAGCGGACGGAGTTTTGGGATGTTTTGTTTTTTCACGGTATAATGTTAGTATCGATTAGTTTTTTGTTAGTGATTTGGATTGGCATCGATCTCAGATCGCAGTTATGGCGTAGTCACTTTCACGCGACCGAAGCGTTTACTGGCGGTGGAAGAGTCGGTGATGGTGACTCGTTCCCAGTTGGTGTCGATGGAGGTGACGGTCTCGGTGGCAGTGAGGGCGGCGAAGTCGGAGAGGATGGAGCCTGTTTCTGGGGTGTAGGTGATGCCGGGATAGGTGCTCGCTTTACGGCGGAGATAGGTGATCTGGAGCTGGCCACTGGGGGTTCTAGAAATGTGAGGAAGGCCGGCGTCACCACTGCTTGGAAGGATGGCGATGTTTGGTTGATTGAGGCTTCCGGCGAGTGGTGCGAGGTTGAAAGCGTATTTCAGAAGGCTACTCACGCCGTCCCCAGATGGATTCCCGAGGTCTTGTGAACCGTTTAGAGCAAGTCCATGAAGGTTGCGCCAGTCCACCAAGGGCGAGGGTGCTGGTGCCTCGATGGCGCCGAGATCGACGGTGGTGTTGAGGATGCGGGGGAAGCCGATACCGCGTTGGTCGGTAGTTAGGTCGCCCGCAGCGGTGTTTATTCCTGCATTGATGGCCGGACTTCCTGCGAGGAGGGCGTGGGTCTGGGTGAGTCCGCCGTTGTTAGCCAGTGGGCCTAGCAGAGGATCGCCATTGATAATTCCGAAGCCGTTTGCACTGCCATCTTCTACCAGATTGATTCCAGAATAGTTAGGTGAGCTGGCTACGAATGAGAGATCATATCCATTGCTGTTGCCGAGGATGCAATTGCTGATACTGAAATTGGTCCCGCCCGCAACGCCGATGCCACCGCCATTGACGTTGGTCGTGGTGTTTCCGCTGATGGTGCATTGGCTGAGATTGACGGTTGAGCTTGAGGTAAAGAAAGCCCCGCCACCGTTGCTGTTGGCGGCATTTCCACTGATGGTGCATTGCCTGAGGGTGGTGGCGGCAGCCGATATATTGAGACCTCCGCCAGTCCCTGTGGTGGCGCGATTTCCATTCAGGGTGCAGTCGTTGAGTGTGATGTTTGCTCCGGAAACTTCGTAAATTCCCCCGCCGTTGATGGTCGCGGTATTGCCGCTAAGGGTGCAATTGGTGAATGTTCCCACGGAGCTATTGCCAAAGATGTGGATGCCGCCGCCATTGAAGCTGGCAACGTTTCCACTGAGGCTACAGCGGTTGAGGCTGAAAGTACTTTGGTCGATGTAAAGCCCGCCACCGCCAGAGGTCGGAGAAGTTGCGGTGTTTCCACTGATGGTGCAGTCATTGAGTGTGACGTCGCAAGAGAAGGCCCAGACCCCACCTCCACGGAGGGCTGAGTTGTTGGTAAGTGTGCAGCCATTGAGGGTGAGGCTTCCGCCGCGTGCTGAGATACCAGCGCCAGCGCTTGCGTTCTCGATGCCGTTGTTAGTGATGACACACTGGTTGAGTGTAAGGTTCCCATTGGTTAGTGAGATCCCGCCACTGGTCAGCCCCGGGCTGCTGATCGTTAGGCCAGTGAGTGTTCTCGGGAGGAACTCACTGAAGTTGAGCACGCGAGTGCTGCCGGTCGTGCGTTGCAGGGTGAGGAAATTTGCTCCGGGGCCAGTGATGTTGAGGGCGGTGCTTACGGTGAGAAGACTGCCTGTAAGAGTGATGCTGCGGGCGGTGCCGTCGTGGAAATTGACAGCACCGTCGGCGGCGGCGTTAGAAAAAGTGATCGTTTGGGTGCCGCTCAAGGTCGTGGCGTAAGTGATGGCTTCGCGTAAGGAGGTTTGGAAATCATTTGCGTCGCTCACATCATCGGCACGGGTGACGACGAGGCTGGCTG
Organism: Luteolibacter sp.; assembly: GCA_043766715.1. Lineage (GTDB taxonomy): Bacteria > Verrucomicrobiota > Verrucomicrobiia > Verrucomicrobiales > Akkermansiaceae > Luteolibacter. The sequence continues at coordinate 4,780 of JAYUHS010000100.1, read as the reverse complement.
GCTCGACTAGTTCAAAGGCCCCTATGTCCACGGTGTCATCGACACTGCGGGCGAAGCTACCACCGCGTTGATCGGTCGTGACGCCGGTGGCCGCCGCATTGTTTCCGGCATTGATCGCGGGGCTGCTGAGAGTAAGAGCGAAGGTTTGTGTGGGTCCGCCGTTATTGCCGAGAGGAGCGAGGAGTGGGTCCACATGGATCGATGAGCCGCTGAAGGTGCTGATGCCGGTGCTGCCATCGCTTTGAATGCAATTGTGGGTGCCGCTGCTGACCACGGTGCCTGTTCCGACGGCAACTTGGCTAAAATTACTGCAAGGAGCCGTCGTGACGCCATTGGTCGAGCCAGAGAGAATGGAATTCTGAATTACGACGTTCGCGGCATTTGCACTCATTGCAGGCCCGGACTGGGTTGCAATGTCGCTCATTCCAAGACTGTAGATGGCCCCACCAATTTGTGAACCTGAGGAGGTGCCTGTGCCACCGCGGATGATTTGATTTGCCGCAGTGACGTGGAGTAAAGTCACCGTGCCGTTCAGATTGAAGCAGCCACCGCCGAAGGCACTACCACCGGCAGCCCCTGAGTTAATGAACAAGAGACTCGAGCCGCCAATGGCCGCATTTCCTACAAGAGTGCTGTTAGTTAATGTGACATTGCCACCGTAGTTGAATATCGCTCCGCCCATGCCTGCGCCACAACCGCCGTAATAGTCCCCACCGCTCGCCCCGTAGCCGCCAGCCCCTGAGGTGGAGGAAATACTGGAGCCACCTCCTGCCCCGAAACCTCCCCGTCCAGCAGCCGCTTCTTGGCTAAAACTCCCACCACCGCCAAATCCACCAGCATAGGCAGTTCGGCCTCCGCTGTATGCGCCACCGCCAAATCCACCACTACCTCCATTCGCAAAAGTGCCACCATTGGGTCCGCCGCCGCCATTCTGTGAAGAATTCTGACCGAGCCCAGCGCCACCGAGCAGGAAACCAAGATTGTTGCCGCCGCCTCTCGCCTCATTTCCGAGTAGGGTCGATTGGCTGATATTCAAGGTTCCCGCATTGACGATCGCTCCGCCTAAGCCTGCTGCGCCACCACCCGCACCGCCAGAGCCACCGCGAGCCAGTCCACCACTGAGGGTGAGATTCCGGAGGGTGAGATTCCCCGTATTTTTCACATAAAATAAGCGCATCCCCCCGGTCGGACTGGTCGGATTGTTTTGGCTAATGGTGATGCCACCCGTTCCGCCGTCGATGATCAAGCTACCACTAACAGCGAAGGCCGATGGGCCGAAGGTGTTATCACTGACGCTAGTCAGAGTGACCGTTTGACCCGCGAGGGCTGGAGAAAAGGTGATGGTCTGCGTGCCACTCAAGGTCGCGGCATAAGCGAAGGCTTCGCGCAGAGTGATTTGGAAATCCTTGGCGTCACTCACATCGCTGGTGGAGGTGACGACTAGGCTCTGAGACTCGCTTTTCCCTTCGTTTCCAGCGAGGAACAACGCCTGTGCTTCGGCGAGTGTCAGCGCGCGATTGTAAACACTCGGTTCATCGATCAGACCGTTGAAGTTAAAGTAGCCCCCATTGTTGTTAGACCAGCCGCCCGCGGTATTTCCTGTGCCCAAGCTATAGCGGTAGGTCGCGGTGTAGGCGATTTGTGTGAAAGGAACGCCGGGGTCAGGCACGGTATCGACACCATCTAAGAAGATTTTTTCATGCGTGCCGTTGAAGGTGACGATGAGGTGATGGAAGCGGCTGCTTTCTGTGAAAGATGGACCAAAGCCACCGAGCGTATTGGTAGAATTCCGCCAGAACATCGAGACGCGTAGCCTGCCGGTGGTGTCGATGTAAATGGCGGGAACGTAGCCGCCTCCCGTGCCGTAGGGGCTGTTCACTTGCTGGCTGAGAATGACGCCACCACCGCCGGGAGCGAGCTTGAACCATACCTCAAAGCTAAAGGGCGACTGCGTGGTGGAACCCGTGGCCGGCACGGGAAATAGATTGTCCGGCAGGGCGACATAGCCGTTCGTCCCATTGAAACTAAACGCTTGGCCGACGAGACCCGGGGCATAGGTCACACTGCCGTTGAGAGTCGCATGATTCGTGCCGATCGTATCATTGGTATTTCCCTCCGCACGCCACCAAGAGACTAGCCCGCTAGGATATGGCTGCGGAGAACTTGCGATCGCCATCGTATAAGTCCGCTCGCCGATCAGGCCTGAGATCGTAGTATCCGTGAGCATCACCTTAAATGTGGAAGTGCCGCCAGAACTCGGGGTGCCAGAGAGAAGCCCGCTGGCCGAAAGCGTCAGCCCATGTGGCAAGCCACCACTGACGATGGAGGCGGTGTAGCTACTGGCAGATCCGCCAGCCAGAGTGAGCTGCTGGGAAAAAGGGGTGCCCAGACTTGCTGTTAGCAGTGCAGGATTCAAGGCCACAGAATTTGCTTGCAGCCCCACTCGGTCGCCAAAACCAGCATTGAGGAAATCGATCGTTTCAGCGGGATCCGCAGCATGGATGATGTGTGGAGATAGGGCGATGAGTGCGGCAAGAAATCGGATCATATTCGGGATGGAACTTAGGGAAGAGTGAATCGCTGTGAAGTCTTTTTAGCAGGAACCACGTGATTACGGAATTTGGAGGTGCGGATTTTCATACACGAGACAGATTCGGTCTTGGTGACGTGCTTCTGCTAGAAAATCTCCTCGTGTTCGCGCGAATCAATTGCCGAATTTCATCGGGGTCGCAGGGGAGAAAAAACCAACTCCGGCGGTGTCACGATGAATCCGAATCCGAGTGAAATGGCCTGCCACCCGCAATAGACGCGACTACGAATTCATCCGCGCCGACAGCGAAAAAGGCGTAGCCGTGGCCAAAGAAACGCAGCCCTTGCTGCGGCGCGAAATGCCGAAAATATCGAAAGGTAAAACTCGATCTATTTACTGTTTCTCCAGACGTTTTCCCTATTTCCTAAGCACCTTACTTCATCCTAAATGTCCACTCCATCAGAACGCCCAGCAGGCCCCAGAGAACTCTCCTTATGCCCGTGTAAAAGCCGGGAAACCTACAGCCTCTGCTGTCAGCCCTTCCACCTCGGCCGGGCGAAACCCGATACCGCCGTGCAACTCATGCGCTCCCGCTACAGCGCCTACTTTTTCCGCCTGAGCGACTACCTCGTCGCCACCACCCACCCGGACACCCGCGAGCCCGATTTAAAAAACCGGATCGAGCAAACCCTCCACGAGGTCAACTGGCGCTTTCTCACCCTCCTCGGCTCCTCCAAGGGCGGACCCGCCGACAAGATCGGAAAGGTCGAGTTCATCGCCGAATACTTCGAAGCCGGCCAAGCCCACGAACTCCACGAACACTCCCGCTTCAAGCGCTACCAAGGAGCATGGAAATACCTCGACGGTAGAGGTTGAATCCAAAATCCAAGTGGTTGCTGCATCTCGTAGCAACTCAACGCTCGCACGTTCAGGTAGCCAAGGAAATGGTTCGATCAAGGTGACCCGCAGTGACAAAGAAAAAACTCATCACACACACGGTTCCGCCGGTCCCGTTTGGAAAATACAAGTTACTTCCAAGGTCTTTGGAATGGCTTTTGTTCACGCTCGGAACAGGTCTCTCACAAACGGTGATGGTCGAAATTCAGCCCACCCAGCTCAATTCAATCATTTTTCCCGACTCGGGGAAAATCACTGAGTCAGCAGCCTGTCGAACGACGAGCTGGAATTTTTCGATAGAACTGGAACACTACCCGCATGGCACGATCACCTTCTGTTCGATGGACACGCGATGAATTACTCATCGTTCTCAATCTCTATCATAAACTTACGTTCGGACTGCTACACTCCAAGCAGCCTGCCATCATCACTCTAGCTGAAAAATTCGGACGAGGTTCCAATAGCGTAGCGATGAAGCTATGCAATTTTGCATCGCTCGATCCCGCCCTAAAGCTGCGTGGCATTAAAGGGCTAGAAGGGGCAAGCAAGCTGGATCGTGAAGTATGGCAGGAGTTTCACGAAAATCCGAATGAGACGATCCCGGCCAGCGAAGAGGCGCTGAGGAGATTGCTAAAAATCCCAGAGTATCACGATCTGGAAGTGCTCCCGAAACAAGGGTTTCGCACCTTGAAGCGCCGGCCGCTGGGGCCGACAGCCGTGGTGGCCAGCGTGAAGCAACGGCGTGGACAGGAATATTTCCGCGATGCGGTGCTAAACAATTTCGGCGGTTGCTGTGGCGTCACCCAGTTGTCCATCCGCGAGCTACTCATTGCCTCGCACATTCTGCCGTGGGGAGGCCACGAGCAGGAACGGCTCAATCTGCGGAACGGCTTGTGTCTCTCGCGGTTGCACGATGCGGCATTTGATCGCGGGTTGATTACCTTTGATGACAAATTGTGTTTGGTGCTGTCGCTGGAATTAAGAAGTGAACTTCCGAAACGTGCTGTCGCCGAAAATTTCGGTGCTTACGAGGGTATAGCCCTTCATTTACCCGGTGATGCGGTGCTGCCTGAAATGGAATTTCTCGCCACGCATCGGGCTACAATTTTCCGGAAGTAACTCGTGGAGGGAAGACTACCCTCCACTCGTTTCGAGAGGAAGATCGCCCCTTCTCGCATGGCTGGGGGAAAATCGGCATGGAAGCGGGAATCTAAACCTACAAGCAGTGGCCGAGACCCTCAGCAAAGACTGGGGTTTTGAGAGTGTAAGTTTTTTTGTGTAAATGTTTTCTCGGCGATTGATGTTAGTGGTTCGGAGGGATGCGGTCGGAGAACTCGATGGTGAGGTAGCTGA
>JAYUHS010000099.1:0-5039 GCA_043766715.1 Luteolibacter sp. | reverse complement strand
GGCGGTGCTGCGTTGGGCGAGGGTGAGATCCTTGAAGCCCGAATAGTCAGTGATGACTGAAACTGGCGAGCTGGCGGAAACGGCATACTCACTGAAGGTCCATGAGCCGTCTGGCTTGACGGTGGACTGGAGCCGACCGTGGCTGGCAGTGTTCGTCGGGTCTTGGACATAGGTGTAAGTGGTGGTCTGTGGCGACTGGCCGACGACGTTGTAGGCTTGGGTTTCCGACATCAAACGCTTCATGCCAAGCTCGCCACCGAGGGTGGTGGTCGAGAAGTCATCGTAATCCTCGCGAGTCTTGGCGGTGACGGTGAGGCTGCCGATGGTGCCTGCGGCATCAACGGCGGAGGTAAGAGTCTCACGGACGATGGTGTAGTCCCAAAGCTTCGCTCCGCGCTCGGAGTAGGTGAGATTTTCTTGGGTGAGGAGTGCGCCGGTGGTGCCCTCACCGACGAATTCCTTGCTGGTGACGGTGAGCGGCTTGCCAGCGGCATCGACCGTCTGGACGATTTCCTTGGTGATGGTGCGAGTGCCCGCAAGGCCGGTGGTGTCGCGCTGGGTGTAAATGAGGGTGTTGCTGCCAGTCGTGCCGGTGGGCCGCTTGAACGTCACGTCATTGAGCGGGATTTTTGTTTCAAACTCGGTGGTGACGTAGAAGCCGCCCGACTTGGTGAGAGTGACGACATTCCGCTTCCAAACCCGCATCCGCCAACCGCTGTCAGGGGCAGGTAGGACGTCGATGAGGGTAAATGCATCATCGGTGAGGATTTGATGGATATACTCTAACTGACTATTAGCAGCAGGCTTCTTGTAAGTCTCATAAATAGATTCCGACTGCAAAAACAAACAAGACGGATGAAACGTCGCGGCGGAGAGCTGGGTTTGTGAAATCCGCAGCGAGACCTGCTTCTGCTGCAATGGACTGGAGGAAAAATAGCGGCCGAACTGCTGGTTGAAGTTGGTTAGATTACCACTTTTCTCAAAGCCCGCCTGGCCTAAATTCGTAAGGGTGGTGGGCTTGGCATAGCGGGCAAGACCCACTCTGATGGCCCAGTCGAGGCTCTGATTCGAGGGAGAAGAACTTCCACCCGAGTCCGATTCCCCACATTCTTCTTCTTCCTCTTCTTCGTCCACCGGAGGATTTGGCCGCGAGGAAGTGGCTGCGAGTTGCAAGGTGGTGAGGAATGCAAAAGCGAAGATGAGACGGTGGAGTTTGATCATGGGGTGGGTTGCCGTTAGAGATGATGAATTCTGAAATTATTGGGAAATCTGGGGAGTCTCACCGGTGAGACGGGTGGTGAGGACGCGGCTGGCATCGGCGGCGGCGTAGGCGAGCGCGGGCTGGGTGGCGGCGATTTTCTGGAGCTGCACTAAATCGGCGGCATCACCGGACTGGCCGAGGCTGGCGAGGGCGGGAAGCTGCAGGGCAGCAGCGCCGTCTGGCTGGTAGGCGATTTTCCGCAAGGTGGGGCGGAACTCGTCCGGGGCGAGGACGCCGGCGGCGATCACGGCGGAAACGCGGACGGACTGGCTGAGAGCCGAGCCGTCGGCAAGGGCTTGGCCGAGCCATGGCCGCAGAGTGGCGACGGACTCACGGCAATCCACACCGCTGCCGGTGCGGATGAGCTCGACCAACATCATCAAAGTGGTGCCGGGGATGGTGGTCTGGCCGAGGGTGGGATCGGTGGCGGCGCTGACCAGCGATTTCAAAATCTGCGCGGTGATTTCCGGCGACGGCGCGGCGAGCACTTTCGTCGCTTGGGCCGGGCGCGGATTGAGCCATGAGGCGAGGTATTGGACCGCGTAGTCGCGGACGACCTCGGGTTGCCGGCCGTCAGCGATGAGCGCGGTGAATTTCTCGGCGAAGCGTGAGGGATCGGTCTCATGGCTGAGGAGCTGGGCCATGATATCATTCGCGATGACATAACCATGCTCCGCGACTTCCGCCTTGGGTGCGCCATGGGCTAGTAATTGATAGAGGTGACGGAGTTCTGGCTCGCTGCACTCGGTGGCGAGGATGCTGCGGAGGAGATTGATGCGGACTTGATAGGGCTGGCCGAGGTCGGTGAGGAAATCCAGCCGAGTGACAGGCGGCGCGGGCCGTGCTGATGGTGGCGATGGGCGGCGAAGATTCGTAGTCGCGACCTCGGGTGCAGTAGATCGACTATTTTTCCATAACCCCGCTCCTGCTAGGCCGAGACCGACCAGCAAGAGATAGGGAAATGCGCGACGCAACATGGGGTGATTCTAGTGAACTTTTCCGCAAGGCTGGCTCAACGACCGCCGAGATAGGCACCCACCCGATCATAGACGGTGAGGCCGTGGCAGTAGCCGCCGGACTGGCCAAGCGGGAACAGGAACTCGAGATTGATTGCGCCGTCCACGAGGTCGGCAGGGTAAATCGTGCGAAAAGTGCTGCCGTTCGGAAACAACACGCCGGGCCGGACGATGTTGACCTCAACCCGACCCCCGGTAGGGAGATTGGTCACCGTGAGTGGCGAGTTGCACAATTTATAGCCGACGAGATTACTTGAACCGATGGTGGTGAGATCATTCTGCGTGCCATCGGAAAGGCCGATGACGTTCACCCGCTGGACTGCGAGGATCGGGCCACCGGCAAACAAGCGGGCGACGATCCCGTATGGCTCCGGAGCGCCGGTCATGATCGTCATGGTGGCCGTTTGCAAGGAGCGAGAGACTAACATCCGGCCGCTTTCGGTTGGCATTTCGAAGGCGATCTGAGACGCGATCGGCTCGATGAAAAGGTCGCGGCGGCCCCCGTCGAGGACGTCGAACATCGGCGTGGGAAACACCGGCGAGGCGATGACGTTCACGGTGAGCGTGGCGCTGGCACCGGAGGACAGCGTCGCGGTGATCAGCTCGGTGCCGGTGCCAGTGAAGGTCCGCAGGGTGGTGGCCGCGCCGCTGAGGCTGGCGGAGCCGCCGTTCGAGTAACTCAGGTAGGCGGTGAGTGCCAAGTTTGAAGTCCATGCACCGAGGCGCAAGCTGTCGCCTTGGCGGATGGTGAGGACTTCTGCGTCCATCACATTGGTGGCCTGCCAAGTGAAGCTGCCGGTGGTGTCTGCACCGGTTTCATAATGGAGATTGTGCGTCTGGGCGGCCGCTTGATCGACGAGCGGGATATTCACAAACCAATGGCCTCGGCCGCTGCCCTCGCTGGCGGCGATGCCATTTACGGTCATACTGGTGGTGTCACGGGCATGGCCTTCCAAATAACCGGGCGAGGTGCGGGTGGTGGCGGGGCGGCTGAAGACCCGATTATCCAGTGCCAAGGTGGCGGTGGGGTTGGCGGGATTGTAGAGTTGGAGGGAAACTAACCGGACGGTGCGGCGGGCGATCATGTTATCGACGAACACACTTACCTGATGGCTTCCAGCGGTGAGAAATGGCGTGAGTGCTTGCAGCAGGCCGAGCTTGGCGGAGCCGTAGCGGACCTTGACGCGAGCGACGATTTTCCCATCCACTTTAAGAACTACTGGCACTTCTTCATTACCGAACGTCGAGCCCATCAACTCGGTGTTGAGGCGGAATAACCAGAACCCGGCGCTCGGGACGGTGAAATTCCAGGTCGCCTCGCCACGGAAACGATTTGCGACTAGCCCGCCGGTGGTCATGGTCCAAGGCGTGGTGGAACTGACATAACCTGCGAGTCCGACGCTGCTAACCAGCGTGTCCGTGATGGCATTAAAAACGAGGGCATTGGTGCCGAGGGCATTGACTTCTGCGCCGTCGCTTTGGCCATCGGCATCGGTGTCGGAGTTGGTCGGATTGGTGCCAAGCAGGTATTCTTCGCGATTGGATAGTCCATCGCCGTCGTAGTCGCCGCGCTCACCCTGGCGGCTGATATCGTAGTAGCCATTATCGGTGGCGCTGAGGCCATTTTGAGTTTCCCAAGCATCGGGCAGGTAGTCGTCGTCGAGGTCATCTGGAGTCTTGGTGTAAGAAGACATCACCGCATTTGGGATCATCTCGCGGAGGCCACCGTCCCGCGCCCAGGCGAGGCTGGAGTGGGAATCGCCCTGACCGCCGCCGTGATGGTTGATTTCGAGATAATACGCTTGGCCGGCGACGAGCGGGATCACCACGCTTTGCTGGGTGGCGAAGCGATCCCAGAGTATCAATTCATTCCAGCCGATGCCTGCGCCACTGCCGAGGTCAGATCCCATCGCGGCGATCCGGCGTTTGGCATATTTCCCGCGTGTGAGATCGGTGGAGAGATAGAGGTCTGCACTGGTGCGAGCGCTGAGCCAGAACGTATAGTTCCCACTCACCGTGGGAGTGAGATAAGCCCGTGAGCGAGTGGCAGCATCGGCGTTGGTAAACTTGAGTTCCGAGAGCTGGCGGAAAGTGACGGCGTCGGGTTCTTTGTAGAAGCTCGATGCAGCAACTAACTGGCCGACTGTGGTGCCAGCGATGCCATTCCAGAGATCGTTAAGCATCATTCCCGCCCGGCGGTTGGCCACGGTTGGATTGAGTCCTAACTGAAACTCTTCCATGTTCGTGTAAAGGTCGCGGTCTGGATCGCCATCCAGTGATAAGTCGGCGCCGGGGATGCTGGAAAAACTGAAGCCTGCCAGCCATGCGGCATAAGGGCTGGGAGCGACGGCGGGATTTTCGATCAACTGGAAACCACTGAGATGTGCCCGCTGGTTCGCTGAGCCACTCACTAGCGAGAGATTGATGCGATTCGCCGCATCTGGCTGAAGATTTTCAAACTTGGTATAGTTCACCCCGCGCAGCCAACGGTCGGATTTACCATAGGGTCCGCCATTATCGATCAACTGAGTGCTGCCGCTAGTAGTGACGTTGGTGGTGATGAAAACATTGCGACTGCCGAGTTCATTCGGCACATCACTCGCGAGATAGAGAGTGTATTTTTTCCCGGGCGTCAGGCCACTGATGACCGCCGTCATCGGGGTGTTCATACCGAAGTTAAACGCACTGCTGGTGAGCATTTTCAGCTCCGGATTGAGCCACGAGCCGACATTGGAGGCACTGCAAGTGAAGCCGACGCTGGT
>JAYUHS010000098.1:0-32249 GCA_043766715.1 Luteolibacter sp. | reverse complement strand
AACGCGCCGCAGAACTTGATGAACATCATCGAGGTCAACAAGGTCATCCATAAGAAGAATCTCCAAGAGTGCTTCAACGATGCCATGTATTACCGCGATCAAATGCGGGCGCAGTTTTTCTACGGTGCTGCCACTCTCCGTGAGCGCGGCCTAGCAGAAGCGTGGTTTTGGCATATCCTTACTCGGATTTCAAACCTCATAGCCGAGCTAGACGACATCCCGGAGGACCTGCGTGAGCTGTCGTCCACTCTAGTAGATTTCTATTACGGAAATTTCTCACTCTTCCAATCGCTGCCCGACTCTTGGGCCATCGATCAAGTGTTCCCCGTTATGCCGATCCACCGGCTGGACGAAAAACCGCGCCACCGCGCCGTGCTTGCCGACATCACCTGCGATTGCGATGGCAAAATCGACCGCTTCATCGACAAGGAGGACGTCGCGAAAATCTTGCCGCTCCACAAGTTCAAGCAAGGCGAACCATACTACCTCGCCGTCTTCCTCGTCGGAGCCTATCAGGAAACACTTGGCGATCTCCACAACCTGCTAGGTGACACCAACGTCGTCGGCGTCCACCTCGAAAAGGGCAAGCCCGTTTACACTCACGAGGTCGAGGGCGACACCGTCGCGGATGTGCTCACCTACGTCGAGTTCGACCCCAAGGAGCTCGTCACCCGCTTCCGCACCTTCGCCGAGAAGGCTGTCACGGAAGGCCGAATTTCACCGAAGGAGCGCCGCGAAATCCTCGACCTCTTCCGCGAAGGCCTCTCCGGCTACACCTATTTCGAGAGTTGAATTTCTGTTACTTCGAAACCTTGATCCGGGCTGGCACGTCCTTGATGGCGATGCCGGCCTTGGTGAGGGATTCCCAGACTTTGAGCAGGCGTTCGAGCGGGATGTTTTTGTCTGCCTCTAGCTCTAGTTTGCGGCCGGGGTTTTGTTTTTGGTAAGCGGCGAGGTAGGATTCTAGCAATCCTTCCGGGACGACGAGTGAGTCGAGAGTGATATTTCCCGCGGCATCCAGAGCGATGGTCGAGCGGACGTCGGCGACGGTGTCGGATGGAATTTCGCGGACGGTCGGCAGTTCGATGCGTAAAACATCCCGCGGTTTCTTGAAGGCGGTGGAAACGATGAAAAACACCAACAACACGAACAAGATATCAATCATCGGGATGACTGCAACTTGGCTGCGCGTGGTCTTGGGACGGTGGAAACGCATGGTAAGTCAGGCGCTTGGGTTAGGTTTCTTACAGGCGGAAGTGAGGCTTGCCAGCAGCGTTTCTAAGCGGGCGGTCTGAGTCTCGATGCGGCGGATGAAATAACCGTGGGCGATGACGCATGGCACGGCGATGGCGAGTCCGAAGATGGTGGTGGTGAGGGCCTCGGCGATGCCACGGGCGATGGCAAGGTGATCTGAATTATCTCCGAGACCTTGGAAAATCCGCACCAGTCCTGAGGCGGTGCCGAGCAGACCTAGCAGTGGCGCAATGGTGATGACGGTGTCTAGCACGCCGATGCCGGCATGCAGGTGGACGGTCTCTTCGCGGGCGGCGATTTCTACGGCATGGGTGATTTCGCTTTTGGATTTTCCGCGATGTTTGAAGACGACTGCGCTGAGACGGGCGAGAGTGCTATCACCGTTTTCAAAATCCTTGGGCGCGGGTTCGTCGGTGTCGGTGCGAAGGTGTGGATGGAATTGCACCACCTCACGGGCCAGTGCTTTCGGGACGACTCGGCTGCTGGTGAGCGAGAGGAATTTGTAGAGGATGGCCATCATCCCGGCGACGGAGGTGATACCGAGCGGGATCATGAAGACGCCGCCACGGTGGAGGAAATCCCAAGCAGCGCCGAGGCCACCGAGTTCGTTAGTGGCGAGAAGTGAGGTGTGGAGAGCGGTCAGCATAGGGCGTTAGAAATAGAAGTTGAAAATGAGTTCGAGTGGTTCCTTTTGGAAATCCTTTTTGACGGCGGGTGGCATCGGCGGGATTTTGGAATCGCGGATCGCGTTGAGGGTGAAGCCTTTTTGGACCTCGCCGGTCTCCATTTCCCCGACGAACTGCACGGTGCGGACTCGGCCAGTGGGCTCGACGTAAAACCGCACGGTGAGGAATCCCGGGGTGATGAAATCCCGATGGCGGACGCAGTTGCGCTGCCATTCGAGCTCGACGGCGCGGCTGATGACGGCTTGGTAGCGGCCGAGCGGTGAGTCCGTGACGTCAAGGGCGCTACGACCGGTGCGGGAAATGGAGCCGACGATGGCGTTCTTGCGCTGCTGGCCGCGGAAGGCTGGTTCGTCCGATGGTTTTGCGGCGGCGGGATTGGGCAGGGCGGCGGCTTGGGGCGTGGGGGTTCCGTCTTTGGACCGCTTGGGCGGGGTGGGCTTGATGGCGGATTTCTCGGGGATTTCCTTGGGGATCGCGACGTCCACGGGATTGGGTCCATCGAGAAGCAGTTCGCGGGGCGGCGGGCTGGCAGCGGAATCGTCTTGGCCGGGGGACTCCATTTTCTCAGCGGAAATTGGATTTTCCGCCAGCGTGGGATCGGAAATCGGCGTGGGTGGAGCTGGGGGTGAGGGCGTGACCTGCGGCGGCGGTGTGGGCTGCTCGCTATTTAGGCTACCGTCTTGGTAATCGCTGTCCGTCGTCTCGAAATCCGGACGATCCTTGGTGATCCCGGCCTGCGAGGGGAGGGGAGGGGCGGTCGCGTCTGGGGCCCGGTCGCTGGTGGCTTGGGTATCACGCTCGCCGATAAATGCCCGAGTTTCCGGCGGTGCGGCGGCAGTTTGATCTTGGCTGGTCCGGGCGTAGGCGGGCTTGGAAGGTGGGATGGCGGCGGGCGCAGATGGGGCCGCAGCAACGGCGGCGGAGATCATTTCCGGAAAAATGGTCACTGTCGTGACACTGGCTGCGGGCGCAGGCACTCGCGGTTGGTTTTTCCGGAGAATTTCTGCCCGCAGCGTGGCGAATCCGACCAGCCCGATGATCGCCGTGTTCACCAGCAGCGATAATCCGAGGGCGGTCACCCACAGGCGACCTTCTCCCCGGTGGGTGGTAGAAGCGGACAAGATCATTTCCAACGCTGCGAGTCTTGCCGGGAAATGCGGGCGACGCAATCCGGGAAATCCACGCTCATCGAGCTCGGAGGGAGAAGAACGAGAGCGAGTTTAGTTTTTCTCGCAATCGCGATGGCGGGCGTTTGTCGAGAAATCCATCATCTTGACGCATCATGGGGATATTTTTTCGGCAGGTTGGTGAAAAAAGTATCAATTTTGGGTTGATTGCGAGTGCCCATCTCGCTAGTTTGCCGCCTCAAACCGCATTTTTATGAGCAAAAATCAAATGGACGGCGCACAAGCACTCATCAAGACGCTCGATGATCTCGGCATCGAATACATCTTCGGCTACTCCGGTGGGGCCGCCATCCCGATCTTCGATGCACTGGAGACGGTCAAGACCAAGATGAAGTTCATCCTCGTCCGCCACGAACAAGGCGCAGTCCACATGGCAGACGGCTATGCTCGTGCCACGGGCCGTCCGGCGGCAGTGCTAGTGACTTCTGGCCCCGGCGCGGGAAATACAGTCACTGGACTGATGACGGCGATGATGGACTCGGTGCCGATGATTGTGATCACCGGCCAGACGGTCACTTGGATGTTGGGGAAAGATGCATTTCAAGAAGCGGACATTTTCGGCATCACCATCCCGGTCGTGAAGCATAACTATCTGGTGAAAGACCCGAACGCGCTGCCACGGATCGCCCGCGAGGCCTACCACATCGCCACTACCGGTCGCCCCGGTCCGGTCCTCATCGACATCCCCAAGGATATTTCCTCAGGTGCCTTCACGGGCGACATGAACCCGCCGTTCCAGCTCCCTGGCTATCAGGTGGATAGCTTATTTAAAATCGACTCGGCGGGTGTCAGAGAAGCGGCCAAGCTCATCATGAATGCCAAGCGCCCGGTGATCCTCGCCGGCCAAGGAGCCATGATCGCCCGCGCGGACAAGGAACTCCGCTACCTCGCAGAAACTCTCGGCGTGCCAGTCACCACGACCTTGCTGGGCAAGGGCGTTTTCCCAGAAACCCATCCGCTCGCCCTCGGCATGCTCGGGATGCACGGCACCGCCTATGCCAACAAGGCCATGGTCGAGTGCGACCTCCTCATCAACATCGGCTCCCGTTTCGACGACCGGATCATCGGAAATCCCGCGAAATTTTGCACCTCGGCCAAGATTATCCACATCGACATCGATCCCGCAGAGGCCGGGAAAATGATCGTCGCGGACGTGATGATCGTCGGTGATGCCAAGGCCGTTCTCGCTGAGATCAACGAGAAAATCGGGCCGCTTGAGACCACCGAATGGCTCGAAAAGCTCGACGGCTACAAAAAGAAATACCCGCTCACCTATAAGAAACAGGGCGGACTCCGGATGCAGCAAGTGATCGATGAACTCTACGAACTCACTGAGGGTAAAGCCATCGTCTCCACTGACGTGGGCCAGCACCAGATGTGGGCGGCGCAGTTTTATAAGAACCACGAGTCTTATCATTGGCTCTCGTCCGGTGGGGCTGGCACCATGGGCTTCGGCTTCCCAGCGGCCATCGGCGCGCAGTTTGCCTGTCCAGACAAGACCGTCATCTCCATCTCGGGTGATGGTGGATTCCAGATGACCTTGTTCGAGCTCGCCACTGCGCAGATCCATAAGCTGCCGATCAAGATCGTGGTGCTCAATAATCACTACCTCGGCATGGTCCGCCAGTGGCAAGAGCTATTCTATGATGACCGCACTTCCGGCGTGGACCTCGTCGGAAACCCAGATTTCTGCAAGCTTGCCGCCGCTTATGGCATCCCGTCTGTCCACATCAAGCGCCCGGTCGATGTGACCAAACAGCTTGAAAAAGCCCTCGCCTACAACGACGGCCCCATCCTCATCCATGCCGAATGCGTGAAGACGGAGAACGTCTTCCCCATGATTCCTGCCGGTGCGGCACTCGAAGACATGATCACCGAAGCGCCTAGGACGAAAATGGCGAAACCCGTCGGTTCCACGTGATCCTCCGAATTTTCAAATTCCAAATCTCAAATTTCAAATTCACCGTCCATGTCCCAGTCCATCGTCACCACTGACACCCCACCTGCGGTGAAAAACCGCGGCCAGACCCACACACTTTCCGTGCTCGCGAGCAACGAGCCGGGAGTTCTAATGCGGATTTGCCAAGTATTTTCCCGCCGCGGATTCAACATCGACTCACTCGTCGTCTCCGAAGGCCGGAACGCGAATTTCTCCCGCATGACCATCGGCGTTTCCGGTGATCCGCAGGGGCTGGTGCAAATCATCATGCAAGTCAGCAAGCTCATCGATGTCATCCATTGCTCGGAGCATAACGACGACGATGCGGTGGTGAAGGAGCTGATCATGGTCAAGTTCCTCGCCGATGACACCCAGCAAACGCAGGCCCTTCAGATCATCGAGCACTTCGGAGGTAAGACCGTGGATTTCACGCCCACGTCCATGATCGCCCTCGTTTCCGGAAATTCCTCAAAGGTCGATGCCGCGATCAGCATGTTCTCGCAGTTTGAAATTATCGAAACCGTCCGCACCGGTAAGGTCGTGATGGCCCGCGGCGAACAGCCGACGTAGAGCGTTCTCATTCTTCCTACATCTCCCGTCTGCGGGTGTCCTTAGAGCGAAGAATCCTCACCGCGAAAGAAATGGGAATGATGAGAAGAATGGGAATCATGGGAGGCCGGTAGAATCTCATCGTTCTCATGATGCCCATTTCTCCCATCCCTCTATCTTGGGAAACCGCTGGATCTCTGGCGGGAACGAAAAACCCCACTGCCCCTTGGATGGGGAGTGGGGTCATCTTCATCTGAAGATGGTGAAATGCTTGATTACTTGCGACGGCGAAGAATCAGGGCAACTGCACCTAAGCCGAGTAAGGCTGCGGAGGAAGTCTCGGGAATCGAGGCGATCTGCAAGCCGTTGAGGTGAAGTCGCGTAGGGTTTGCGCCGTCTAAAGCATCCGCAACGATCGAGATGTTCCCGGAACCGTCTGCGACGATCGACTGGAAGAAAACATAGTTAGAGCCTGCAGTAAACGTAGTGGCGTTGGTGCCAGCGTTTCCGTTGTCCAACGGCTGACTTGCGCCGTTGCCGGAGACATTGGTGGTGGTGAATACGCCAGCCGCTCTTTCGGTGTCGCCGAAGTTACCCCAACTAGGACCGTTATGACTCAAAGCATAAATGTAGATGTTGTAAACTCCAGCAGCAGCAAGACCAGTAATCGCGATGGTTTGGTTGTCTCCCTTACCAAACTGATTGCTGTTTCCTGTGAAAATTGAACTAGCTGGGCCTTCGTCCGTACCACCGCTGAGTCCTGAGATGTTGATCGTGGACGAAACACCCGTGGAATCTACAAGGTTAGTATAGGAGCCATTTGCTTGATTCCAGCTTTCGCCGGTGCTGCCAAGGACGCCTTGGAGGCTGGAAACTGGCACCGCAACTTGCCCTGACGCAAGATACTTGACGTTGTAAACTGCTGCGGAGCAGAGAGAGCTACCGAGCAGGGCGATGGCTGGAATTAATAGAGTATTTCTTTTTTTCATATCCGGGGTTGTTGTGTGGTTTTTGTTAATTTGATGACTCAATTTGACCGCGATGATTGATCGGATTCTTGGAAACTTGAGTGCTGCTAAGTTCTCCACAGCCTCGCGATCGTCGAGTCGTAATTTCTGAAAAAACTAAACCAACTGAGAGGGATTTTGTAGTAGTTAAGGGGCATGGGGAAGTGGCGGTAAAATTACAATCAGCATCTGAAATGAGTTGTGGTTTTGTTGTGGTTGCTGCGCCTCGCAGCAACTCTTCTGAAAGCTCGGCACGTTGCGGCGAGACGCCACAACCACGCTCGGGTTGCTGTTCGCTTTTATGGGGTGGCGAGTTGTAGTTCGAGGCGCATGAAGAGCTTGGGGTCGGTGGTGGGGCCGGGGCCGAGGGTGTTGGGCAGGGCGATGGAGAGCCAGCCATCGGTGAGCGGCGGGATGGGGCTGGTGCGGGAGTCGAACTGGACGGAAGGCCAGGCTGCTAGGTCGTTCGAGGCCTTGACCTGCCAGATGAGGTCGGGCTTGGTGGGGTCGTAACGGAAGCGGAAGCTGGAGGTGTTTCCAATTTTTACGATTCCGGGCAGGAGGCTGGTGACGGGTTGATAGGGGCCGACTCCGAGGGCGTAGCGGATCAAGTTCGCAACTCCATCGCCAGAGGGGTTAGCGCCGGGGCCGGAAATCGCGAGGTTCGCCCGGTCGGCTGGGTTGGGAAATGCGGTGGTTTTCCAGGTGGCAAAGCTGAGTGGGAGTGGCTCGCCCTCGACGGTGAGGTTGTCGAAGCGATTGTTCCCGGCGATTCCACCGGAGCCTTTTTGGAAGGTGATGCGGAGGGCGAAGGCGGGATTGTTATCTGCGGCGGGGATGTCGCGGAAATCGAGGATTTTCACGTCTGGGGTGCCGTCGGTGATGGGGTAGGTGCTATACTCGGTGAAGGCGGTGCCATCGACGGTGTAGGAAACGGTCTGAGTGCCAGCGCCTTGGGTGGAGCGGCGGGTTTCAAACTGCACTAACACGTTCTGATAGCCGGTGGTGGGGATTGCGAAATTCAGCGTGGCACCGAGTGGATTGTTCACTCGGAGGTGGGCACCGGCGGGATCGGCGTTGCGGGAATTTACGGCGGCGAAGCTATTCCCGGTGTCCGAAATGATGGCTGCACCGCTGGTCAGGGTGGAGGTGATGGCTGCGCCGCCGAGGGTCTGGGTGGCGATGAGCGGGGTGGTTAGGTTATTGAAATTCCAGTAGTGGATGAGCGGCACGACGGGAGTGGTGGCGGCGAACTGGGCGGGCGCGGACCAGTGACCCCAGTTCCCGGCGGTGTCCTTGTGGCGGACGCGGACGCGGTAAGTTTTCCCGGCGACGGTGACGCCGAGCGGGATGGTGAAGCTGCCGGGTGCGGTGGTGAGATCTCCCGAGGTGGCGAGGCTCTCGATCTCATACTTGCAGGTCTTAGTGGCGAGGTAGCCGGGGATGCCGGGGGCAGAAATTTCCGCGATGCGCCACTGCCACGCGGCGAAGGTGGCCGGACCTTGTGGGTCAGAAAAGGCGGAGGATGAGAAGGTGAGTCCGGTGGTGGGGTAGGCAGGATTTCCGGTGGCGACGACGGTGGGCTGGGCCGGGAAATCTGTATTCGGCGGGGTGGTGGGCTGTGCTCGCGAGTTACCGAAGCCGCCGTAGAGGGACTCCCACTCGAGGTATTTATAGCCGTAGCCTTTTTGGCGATCGAGGTTGGAATCCCAGTCCTCACTCACAAGGGCCCTGCGGAACCAAGGTCGGGCGGTGGTGGGGTAGGTGTTAGTCGCGAAATCGACGAACCATTTTACCCGGTTCGGGAAATCTGAAAAACCGTCGCCGTCGCTGTCGGGAAGCGTCCGCTCCCAAGTTCCGTTGAAGGTGTCGTTTAGCCCACCTCGGTAGTCGGACATTCGCGCTTTGAAGAAATTCCCCTCGTGGTCGCCGGTGGTTCTTGGGTTGAGGTTCCACATCGCGGCATCGAGATTCGCCCAAGTGGCGGTCTGGCCAGCAGGGTGGACGAGGGTGGCGTATTCGTTGAGTAATTGACCGACTTGGCCGCCGTTCGCCGCGGCGTCTGAGGCAAGGAGGTCCATAATTTCCCGACAACGATTCCGGAATTCCCGCGCCAACGTAGGATGGCGCATGATGGCGCGGAAGCCACCTGGCTGGCCGGCCACGACGACGCCGTCCATGTAGGCGCCCCAGTGGTGCGCGGCGACGAACATCATGTCGTAGTCGTAGCCGATGAGTTCCCATTTACTGTCACTACTGCGGTGGTAGTAGATCATGTTCGAGTCCTCGCGGGCATCGACGTTGCCGATGAGGCGGTTGATGGCCATGTAGGTGTAGAGCTTGTCGAGGTCGATGTTGGTGCGATACCAAGCTTCGGTTTGGTTAGCTTCGGCAAGTTTGGCTTGGAAGGTAAGTAAATCTGAGGAGTCCACGGGCTGACCTGCGCCTTGGTGTTTCTTGTTTCCGTTGCTGAATTCCATGGAATACATGTTCCCGTCCGGCAGGCCGCGCTCGTCGAGGAGATTGCCCTCGAGCGGCTCGATGACGAGGTAGAGTCCCCAGAGATCGCCGGTGTATTGGTCGGTGGGCGAGGCTTCCACGGCGGCGTCGATGACGCGGAGCTGGGCGTAGTTCGTGCGGAAGCCAGTGTTTCCGGCGAGTTCGTAGATGCGGGCGGAGGCGGCCTCCTCGACCCCGGCGGCACCGCGATTCGCAGGGACCCAGGGTGAGGCGTTCGCATTCAAGAGGAGATTACCCCATGTTTCTGCGTATTTTTTCCCCCAATTGTCGCGAGCTTGGAGGTCGCGGCTGCGGTTGAAGTAAATGTTCCATTTGTTTTTCCCGCATTGATAGGTCGAGCCATTTCCCCGGACTTTGAATTGGATGTGATCATAAACGACGCCGTCATAGACGAGGGTGCCGGGGAACTGAACTCGCTCGTAGGTGTTCACATATTGGGAGTTCGTGACGTCGGTCGCATCGGCGATGATTTGGTAAGTTTGGAGGCTATTGACCGTGGCTGCGGGGTAAGTGACGGCGGGTGCACCGGGACGGATGGCGCCGGTCCATGCGGGGGCTCCATTGTAAACGAAGTAGGCGAAATTCGGTTGGTCGTCGTCGGCGTAGGGGACGGATTGAGAATTTCCGAGCGTATCGGCGAAGGTGAGCTTGTAGCGGACGAGTCGGCGGTTCGTCTGGACAGATGCTGGCAAGACGGCGGTGAAGACCGAGTCCCCAGCGACGAGATCGCCTGCGGTGCCATTGTCCACCATGGTGACGTTGGTCCATGCGGTGAGGTAGCTAGGGTCAGTTTTCCGGATGTAGGCCCCGGGATCGACCGTTTGGTATCGAAGTGTGACAGCACCGACGCCGTCTGGATCGGTGATGCGGGCAGTGATGGAAACCGAGACGCCGGCGGTGGGCTGGGCCGGGGAATGGGTGACTTGGCGGACTTGAGGTGGGATGAGATTTACGGTGCGACGGGGGCCGTTCGCCGCGCGTGGGGTGGGAATGGGGAGACTGTTGACGGGTGGGGCGAGCAGTTCGGCGTCGATGTTGAAATCTGAGCTGGCGTCTTTCGTGATGTTTGCCGCTTGGATGGCGATCACGTTAGTCCCGCCCTTGAGGTAGATGGATGCGCCAGTGAGGGCACGAGTCGTCCACTCGGCGGTGGTGATGTATTCTGTTGCAAGACCATTGAAGGGAACATTTCCGGCGGGCATGGCTCCCCGGTAAACTTCAGTGCCATTGATCCAGACGATGCAGCCGTCGTCATGGCGGATGTTGAGGATGATCTCGTCGGGTATTTGGCCAGCAGGAATGGTGAACGATTTCCTCGCGAAAACGGTGGAGTAGTTCGATGCGGTCGTCCCCGGCATGCCGTTGAGCACGGTGTTGCAGGCCACAGTCGTGCCGTAGCCGATGGGGGTGCGGCCACTGAGCCATGCGTTGTCGTTGAACGAGAGAGATCTCCAAGCGGACACCGGAGCTGAGGCCTCGGTGATTCCTTTGAAATATTTCCAACCGGTAGCAGCAGCGGCGACGTAGGTGGTGCCTGGGTTGCTCACGGCGGTGGAGGCGCGCCACGAACCGCCGAGGTCGTTGTCGAGTGCGGGGTTCATCAGCTCGATTGATGGGCCGGCGCCGTTCGCACTGGTCGGCCAGGGGAATCCGGGCTGGTAGGAGACGGTGTCCTTGAGGGCGTTCGTCGCGTCTCGGAGTTCGATGGTGTCGCCGCGGTTCGAGAGTTTTCCGACCCACGGACCGAGCGCGGTGGCCGAGTATTTCGACAAGAGGACAGCGGGATCTTGGGCGACGACGAGGTAGCCGCCGGGGGCGAGGCTGGTGGCGGCGGGGAAGGTGAAGGTGACGCCGTTAGTGAGTTTCCAATTGCTGAGGTCCACCGTGGTGTCGCCAGCATTGTGCAGCTCGATGAACTCGAGCGGCAGTGGCCCGAGGAGCGCATCGTCCGCCGGGTGGTAGTGGATTTCATTGATCACGGGAGTGGCGTTCACCAAGGCGGTGGTGGTGAAAGTCTCAGAAGTCGCAGCCCACGAGGTGCCGCCGCTATTGATGGCGCGGCAGCGGAAGTGGTAGGGGGTATTCGCGGTGAGGCCGGAGACGAAGCGGGTGAAATTTCCAGAATCCAGCCCCACGGCAGCGGAGTTCGTCCATGAAGTGGTGTTGGCTCCACCGTCGGTGAGACCGTAGAAAATGGTGATGCTCGGCGGGTCGTTACCATCGTTCGTGACCTCGCCACGGAGAGTCGCAGTGGTGCCGGTGATGCCGGTGGCCGCGATGTTAGTGACTTGGGCGGGAGTGACGGAAAGGGTGGTGAATACTGAGCTACTGGCTGCCCACGAGCCTCCGCCAGAGTTTTGCGCGAAAGCGCGGAAATGGTAGGAAGTGGCGGGCAGTAGCGCAGGAATCACCGCACTCCCCGCGCCATTGAGCGAACCCAGCGTGACGGAAGAGGTCCAGTTCGCGGCGGTGGTGCCACCGTCGGTCGTACCGTAGTAGAGAGTGACTACCGGCGTCTCACCGCCGGTGGCCGTGACGTTCGCGCCGAGAGTGGCGGCGAACGGGGTGACCTGTGTGGCCGTGCCAGTGCTCACGGTGGCAGGGAGTGGCAAGGTTTCTAACGCGCCCTGACCACTCCATGAAACGCCGCTGCTATTCGTGGCACGGGCAACAAAATAGTAAGCGGAGGCGGGTGAAAGACCGCCGATGACGCTGGCGAATGACCCGGTCTGAGTGCCGGGGAAATTGTAGCTGTTCTGCCAATTTCCGGGCACGGTCCCGCCTGAGGTGGTGCCCCAAAAGAGGGTGATGGCAGGAGCGCCCGTCCCGGTGGCAGTGACCTCACCCCGAAGCTTTGCGCTGGTAGCAGTGACGGCGGTGGCAGTAAGCACCTGCACGGTGGCGGATCCCGGGGGAGCGATCGGCACTGCGTCGAGCCGGACATTGTCAAAATGCGAAACCCCAGCACCACGCCCACGCAGCAGGATGCGGATGGTTTTACCCACGGCGGACGGATCGTTCGGCGTTTCGAAAATCAAGGCGGGCGCATCCGCAAAAGTGCCGACCGGCCTAGCGGTGTAAGCCGCAGTCACGCCGGTCGCGCGGACGGTGCCAGTGGTGTCCGCGAGCGAAACTTGGCTCTGATTTCCGGCGACGGTGTAATACCAATTAAAATTCCCCACGCCCACGGTAAGGGTGTAGCGGGTATTTACTTGATAGGTCACTCCGAGGTCTTGCCAGACGTCCTGCCCCAGCTCCACGCCCAAGTAATTCGTGCCGGAGGAGGAAAAACCGGGGATGTGTTCTACATAATTTCCGCCAGTTCCGATCCATGTCGGCCCGATGTCGTAGCTGTAATCCATCGGTGCCAGCGAGCGCACCTCAAACGACGGATCCACCACCGTGATGGGCGTGGCGAATAGCGGCTGTGAAACCAAAACGGCGAGGCTCGCGAGGCGGATGAAAAAATTCATGGGTGTTTGAGAACGACTCTACGGGTGGTTTAATACCAGTCAGTCATGTATTTCACCAACGGTCGCGGATGGCCGATGTCAATCCCCCGAATCCATTCAACCCGTCTCTCCCCCGGACGGGTTACTTGGTCAAGTCGGCTGGGATGAGCGGCTCGACCATTTCCTCGAAGTTTCGCCCCGCTGCGAGGATCGCGTAGTCATCGTAGGCGACTTTTTCCGCTGGCGGCCAGAATGCGGCAGCGGCGATTCGTCCCGCCACCCAGTCGGCACATGCTTGCGCGGCCACGAGATCTGCAGTGTCGAAATCCGTCCATTCGTGGATGGCGACCTCGGCCTCGGTCGAGCTCAGGGTGAAATAACAGGGCGCAGGCAGCGGCTCACCGCGCGCCACCAAGGCTGCGGCGTAGAGTGGAAGCTGTAGATTATGCCATAGGAAATCCGCAGATTTCCCCCGGTCCTCACCGCCATACACCGCCGGGCATTCGCGGCTGAGATGCCGTGGCAGCAGCGTCGCCGGGCCGAGCTTCTTGCGGTGCGCCCGGTCCACGCTCTCGACTTTTCCCGTCTTGTAGTCGAGCACCCGCAGTCGGCCAGAGTCGCGATGGTGGTCGATCCGGTCGATCATCGCCACGATCATCGCCTCGCCCACTGGCAGCTCGACCTTGCGCTCGACATCGATGATTTCCCAGCCGTCCGCCCGGTTCGCCGCTTGGACTCTCGCCAGCCAGACCAAGCGCTGGCGCAGCGCCTCAGTCTGGATACGGACCGCCAGAGGCACGCGTTTCCCGAACCATTCTGCCACCACCCGGTCGAGTTCGGCGGAGAGCCAAGCGTGGATCGGCTCGGGTTTTTCGAAATTCCGCGCCGCCTCATCACGGCCCCAGCGCTCCAGCACCTCGTGGGCCACCGTGCCGAAGTCCCGGGCATTCCACTCCGCACGGCCCAGATCCGAGCTCCGCATTTTCACCGCGTGCTTCAGATAGTAGCGAAATGGGCAGGCTAAATAATCGCCCAGCGAGGTCACATTCAGCCGCTGCGGCAGCTCGACGTTGCGCGGTTTCCATTGCCAATCCGCGTGCCAGCGCAGCCCAGCTTCCGGCGGCTCCACTTCTTGAAAAAGCAGCTTCACCCGGCCTGGTAGCTCGTCCCGCCCGGCCGCTAACAACAAGCGCGATGGCAGCAGCGAGTCCCCACCCGCACCGGATTTCCCGCAAATCACATCCACCCGCCCGCCGTCACGCCGCGCCTCTATCATCGCATGATAAAGGAACGCATCCCGTGCCGCGCGGTCTGCATCCTTGGTCAGCCCCAGCTTCTCCCGGCTCGCCTCGCTCAGCCACGGCTCGCCGCCGCTGCGGGCTGGGACCTTGCCATCGTTCATCCCGCACAGCACCAGATGCCGACCGGGTTCGTGGAAAAGCTCCAGCCAGCCCTGCACATCCAGCACCCGTCCGGCAGGCGGCAGCGGGGCGGGCGAAGGGACTTCCGCAAGCATCAGCTCGATCCAAAATCCCGCCCCACGTTTCACCCGGCCCATCAACGGGCTGGCCACCGCGAGCCAATCCCCCATCGCCCGCGCCGCCGCCTCGGTCTTCTCCCCGCCGCGACTGAGGACAGCGAGCAACCGCTCCAGCGGCCCGGTGAAATTCTCTCCCAGAAAACTCCCGCGCCAGCTTTCCAGCGCATTTGCCGCCTTCAGTAATTCCGCCGCAGACTCCCGGTCGTGATCGTTTCGGAAATCATCTGCCTCGATCCGGCGGCGTAGATCATCCGTCCGCACCACCATCCAGCGGTCGCGAAGTCCTGCCAGCGTCTTCGCCTTTTGCGCCCGGCGGCCCGCCACTAAAATCCCCGTTTCCGGCAGGGCAAATAAATCTGCCATGGTCGCCAGCGTCGGGTCGGTGAGCCATTGGCACCAGCTCCGAAACCACCGCAGAAGCCCGCCGTTCACCACCGCCGCCGCCGGGTGAAACGCGATCCAGCCTGCTCGCGTGAAGACGCGGGCCAGTTCATCGCCCACTTCCGTGTCGGCGGATCCCAGTGCCACTTCATCCGACGAGGTCGCCATTTCGCCGATGATCCGCAGCGCCTCGTCCGCCTGTTGTCGCGGATCCGCCACCACTTGTACCGAGCCGCTCGGCCATGCCAGCACCCGCTCCGACCATTTCCGGTCCGGCTTACCGGTCGCAGAAAATCCGTCTGCCTCGCTCGCCGGAGCGCCGATGAGAACCTCCACCCGCCCAGTCCACGCGGTCAGCGCCCGCTCGACCAGCGGCGGCATTTCCGCCACGCCAGCCAGCACCATTCTCGAAATACCAGCGGGTAATTTCACCCCGTCCGCCAGCACCCGACTCCGGCTTTGCACCCCCCACGATTGCAGCTTCCTCTCGACTAACTCCTCCAGCCGCCCAAGTGCCTCCCAGCGCTCCGCCTCCACCGTTTCCCGCAGCTTGCGGGCCGCACCGGACAGGAGCAGCCCGTTTTCTTGGAGAGAATGCCGCAGCGTGACCATTTCCCGCGCCAGTCCACCTGCCCAGTTGCCGCCCTCACCCGGCGGCTCTGGAAATAACGCCGAATAACTCGCCCAATCCGTGACATTTTCCAATACCTCCACCCAAGCCACCCGCTCCATCCAGTCCGCCGCCGCCTCCGCATCCCGCGATTTTAAAAACGAACCCGGCGTCACCACCCGCGGCGAAAGCACCGCGCCCGCCGCAGCCGCCAGCGCCTCGCGCAGCCTGCGACCGCTCTGAGCCGTCGGCACCACCACCAGCATCCCGGGTAAATCATCCCGCCGCTCCAGCAGCCAAGCCACCGCCCGCATCAAAAACGGCCGATCCCACCCCAGAAATACACGCTCAATCATGGCCAGAGCATCCGTCCGATCCGCCGTAGGGGAAACCAAAATCTATCCGCGGCCAGCCTGCGAGCGGTCACTGGCCCTGCCACCATCCAAGTTCGGCACCCCGCTCGCTAGGGTGAGCTAGGAAATGTGTAGCAGGCAAAAACTCAAATCACCTCTCACCCGCACTTACTCGGCGTAGCACGTCTTTGACAAAATCAGGAATCGTAAGCCCTGCTTCGGCGGCATCCGCTTTGAGTCGTTCATATTGCTCAGTCTCCGGGCCCTGCCAAAGGAGATCAACTCGTCTCAACTGTTGCATGGCGATGTGCGAGTGATTCTCAGGATAAGCCCAGTAACAACTCAAACAGACTTCTCGCTCTTTGCGCTTAGTCCAATTATCGCAGTGTTCACAAGACCAACTCTTCGCACGGTTGGCTGAGCCGCACAGCAACATGAATTCGTCCGGTGACAGCGTCTCCGATTCACCGGCTACCCCAAACGGCACTCGATGGTCGATTTGCAATTTAGCCTCAGGCATCTCTTCCAAATAGATAAAGCAACGGCAGCCATACTTCGCGATAAGGGCCTGCTTGATCTGCTTGGAAAGCCCAGTGCGGCCATGAAATCGACGCACCTTCAAATTCGTGGGAACACCAAAGCGGTAGGCCGCAATTTTTCTTCCGTCGCTCCCAGTCACTGTGAAGCGCTCGATGGGGATCCCATGTTCTTTAACATCGCAAGCGGCTCTAGGCGGATGATTGTAGCCGTATAAGTTTTTCAGTTCCTCCGTCGTGATTTGCCCATGCTCTAAAATATGAGTGATTACAGTCTTGGGGCGCTTTGCTGTCACCGAATGGCAAAGGGCAAGAAATTCTTTTGTATAGTTCGTTTTTCGCATTCCGCTGATGGATTCAGAAAAGCTCGGGATGTTTTACCGGTCTGCGACTCGCCTTTGGTGGCATGACACCGACTTCCAAGGCGAGCGCTGGTGAGATGTAAAGTGATTCGACGGTGTTCTCTTCGCGACCGAGTAGAGTCGATTGTGTTGAACGACCAGCCTCTAACTCAATATGTGTTAGTTTAAGATAGGAAGGAAGTGGCTCCCCATAAGATTTATCCCCGGTTCTTCCGTCGTAGCTGATCGCATAGCGCAGCCGCCGCACATTCAGTCCATCCAATGCCACGACAAAATCATCGAACGACAAACCAGCAAGATAGCGGGAATCCCTCTCGCCTGATGTCCCCTGGTACGGTGGGTCCATGTAAATCACATCTTCAGTCTCTGCCGCTGCTAGCACATCGCGAAAATCATGCGAGGTCACTAGCGTCCTGCCGCGCAACAACATAGATACGGCCATAATATTCCGCCGCATGGTCTCGGGTCGTGTGCCCAATCGCCGCTTGTCGGGACTTTGGTTAAACATACCATCGCTGTTGTAGCGGACCGCCCCTTTAATACATCGAACTAACAAATATAGAAAAAGCCTCGGTTCTTGAGTCCTGTTGAACTCTTCTCTTACCACGTAATAATGTTCTAGAGCGTCTTCAGCTTCACCCTTCCAAAGTTCCGCATAGGCGTCTGCGAGTTCTTCCGGACGGTTGATCATGAGATTAAGTAATTCCGCCAGCGGTTTGTTCAGGTCGTTGACCCAGTAGCGTTCAGCTCGCATCCGCGCAGCACACGCGATGGTCATCGCCGCCGATCCCGCAAACGGATCCACCAACCTGCGAAATTTCATTGGCAAATAGTTCAAAATTAACGGCGCAAGCGCACGCTTACTCCCTTGATATTGGAAAGGTTGGGGGATGCTCATCTTGTCTAGCACTGGGTTAAAGGAAACTCTGTAATTCTCGTTGCTCAAAGTCCAAGAACCGACAATGGGCGTCAACCTTTTTGCATAGCTCAGCATTGATAGTCCCCGCCGCTCACGAACGACTCAACCAGATCTCACCCTCACCGGCATTTACAACGTCCTCAAACAGATTCACGACGAACTGGAAGCCGCCGTCCTCGAAGCCTACGGCTGGAGTGATCTTTCAAGGAGTGTGGGCGTCTCGCCCACAAGTGAAGAGAAGCCAAGTGGGCGAGACGCCCACACTCCTTGCGCCGAAGCCCTCGAACAAGAAATCCTCACCCGCCTCGTCGCCCTCAACCACGAGCGAGTTGCCGAAGAAAAGCGCGGCCTCATCCGCTACCTCCGCCCAGACTACCAAGGGCCCACCACCGCCACCCAGAGCGAAATGGGCCTCATCGCGGCCAGCACGGCCAACACCGCCCTCGCCATCCCACTCATCCTCGACTGGCCCACCGATCTCCCCGCCCAAGTCGCCGCCGTCCGCAAGCTCCTGCCCACCACCGGCCAAGACCCAGAAACCCTCTCAGCCTGCTTCGGCCGCAAAAACAAAAAGCGCACCGACCAAATCACCGCCATCCTCGCCACCCTCAAAGCCCTCGGCCACATCGTCTGAGACGCGGTCATGGCGCAAGATTCAAGGGAGTCCTCCAGAAAGCCTTCGGAGACCGCACACTCTTCGTCGTCGCAGAAGTCAAAGGAGCCGACTGCTGGCTCATTTCCCCATCGAAGCCGCTCTCAAAAGTATATCTCTACTCCGCTGGTCATGACGATTTCGGAAAATAGGCGCATACTCTGATATGTCATAACTTGGCGATGAGGAGAATTGAGTCGTGCAAATGACGTTTTTTGAAGAACTTCAAAATAGTGAGAAATTTTCTCCTGTTGGAAGAGGCTTCATTCTAGCGGTTGTGTGGGATGTCGCTCAAGCCAAGTCTGGGCCGTCATCGCAGGAACGGGACTGTGTGAGTCATCGGATAAATTGCGGGTGCTGACGCCGGAATTCGTCCCATGCCTGACGGATGACGGTGACCGGTGACGCGGCGACCCAGTTCGCATAACCGTCGATTTCGGCGAAAAGTGGATCTGGAAGTTCGGTTGGCTTGCTCATGGTGATTCGAGGTCGCTAGGCCTATTGCAGTAATCTTCCCGCAGAAATAGTCCCAGATGACCGAGTATTTCAAGCCAGATGCCCACACAGCGGTGAGGCTCGGGTAAACGCCGAAAAACTTAAATACAGAAAGTTTCTGGGGGCGTCCGATCTGAGTCCTCGGCCCCACCACGCGTATTCACGCGAACTGTCCGGGATGGAAATCAGGGACGAATCATTTTTTCACTGTTGAGACACGAAGGCCGTGAAGGGGAGCGGAGAAGAGATGAGGAGCGATGGGGGTTTGGGTCGTGGTTGCACAGGGTTTGGGTCGTAGTCGCACGGGGTTTGGGGCGTAGTCACACAGGGTTCGGGTCGTTGTCGCACGGGGTTTGGAGCGCAGTCGCACCGGGTTTGGAGCGTGGTTGCACGGGGTTTGGGTCGCAGTCGCACGGGGTTTGGAGCGAGGTTGCACAGGGTTTGGAGCGTGGTTGCACGGGGTTTGGAGCGTGGTTGCAAAGGGTTTGGGGCGTAGTCGCACAAGGTTTGGACCTTGAGGAATGGTGTTTGGGGTGGTGTTACACAGGCTGGAGATCAGACCCGCATGGTGTTTGGCTCACACGGGCATGGCGGATCGGAGTCCACCACTCCTTGAGGGGGGTGAAGGTCGAAGATAAGCGCCCAGAAATTTCGCCAAGTTTCGGCGTATCTCGCTACTTCGAGAGATCCGCTGCTTGATAGAAGCTCTTCTGATCTTGCGTCGCGGCGCGCACTTTCTGCACCGCTTGCGGGGTGACCGGCGGGGCTTTGTTGCCAAAGGCATTCCGCACAAACGTGAGCACATCCGCCACTTCCTCATCTTTGAGAAATTTGAAGGGAGTCATCGGCACGGCACCCGCGTATTTCACGCCCTTGACTTCGATCGGGCCGACCAATCCATGCAGAACCAAGCGGATGAGCCGGTTTTCATCGTCTTGGACCCATTCGCTGCCTGCGAGCGGCGGGTATTGTGCTTCTGACATGCCGTTACCATCTTTCTGATGACACGTCGCACAATAGCCATCGCGCAGATAAATTTCCGAACCCCTGAGGAACTGTGCTTTATCGACTCCGGTCAATTGCGTTTCAAATACCAGCGGTGCTTCTGCTTTGATTTGTTGACCCTTGAGAACCGCCATTGCGGCGTCGAACACGGGTGTAATCCACTTATCCATCGCTTCGCCTCCCTGGCCCTTAGCGGCGGCGGCTATGTCTAACACGCTAAGACCATCCGTATTTTCCAACCATGATGCGGCGACGATTGCTTCGAGCCTGACGCGACCATCATCATCCGCTGCGGCAGCTTTCAGCAGTTCCGTTTGGTCGGGGATCGAGTGACCATTGTAGCGCAAGGCACGGACTGCGGCTGCACGAGCATGGGGATCTTTTGCTTTTAGTAAAATGCGGACAAGGGATTCGCTCACTTGGTTGATGCCCCAAGTGACCCACAGCGCCTCGACGAGATGGTGTTCGTAGTTCGGGTCGGATTTATCTAAACTTTGTCCCCACTTTTTCACCCCTGCCAGCACCTCGGCATGGTCTCTGCCGCGCAACTCGCGACGACTCCGGTAGCGGGTGCGGTATTCAGGGAGTTGTAGATTTTCCAGCAGTTCTTGGATCGATGCACCCGCCACTTTGGCGGGCTTAACAAGCGGACGTGACGGATAAGTCATACGGAAAATGCGGCCATGGGCGTGATCCCGGTTAGGATCGCGGGCGCTGTGCTGCATGTGCCCGATCCGCGCATTATGCCAATCCACTAGATAGAGCGAACCGTCTGGGGCGAATTCCATATCTACGGGGCGAAAATTCGGGTCGGAGCTTTTCACCAAATCATGACGGAAAGTGCTCACAAAACCGGTGCCTTCATCCTTCATCGTGTGCTGTTTCGTGCCGAGAAATCCGATGGTATTATTAATCAGCAAGTCGCCCTGCACCTCATCCGGGAAATGGCGACTCGAGACGAATTCCAGACCGGAAGTGGGACGCACCAACACGGACAGCAAATTCGGCGGAGTGGGGCTGAAACTACCGAGTGGCACATTTAAGGACCCTTGTAACATCCAGCGCACATTCGGATCTGAAGTGTCGGCGAAAAAATCCTGCCCCCACTCATCGAATGCGATGCCCCAAGGATTCGGGACCGAGATCCGTGCGGTTCTCTCCAGATGGCGCCGCTCGGGATTGTAGCGGAAAAAGCCGCCATTCGAGCTGCGGATCGGGCCATAAGCAGTTTCAATGTGACTCCGCAAAAATGTCCCTTCCGCCATCAGGATCGCACCCGATGGATCCGCACAAAAAGCTGAAATCGCATGGTGGGTATCATGATCATCAAAACCACTCATCACAATCTCCTTCACATCCGCTTTGTCATCACCGTCGGTGTCCTTATAAAACATCAAAGAGTTTCCTTGCGCCACATACACTCCATCATGCGAAAACTCAAAACCCATCGGTAAATGCAGTCCATCGACGAACGTGGTTTGTTTATCTGCACGGCCATCGCCATCGGTGTCTTCGAGGATGATTAACTTATCATTCGGCATGGGATCACCGGGACGGTAGTGCGGATAGACCGGCATCACCGCCACCCACAGTCGACCCTTGTTATCGAACGATAACTGCACCGGATTTGCCAAATCGGGAAACTTACTTTCATCGGTAAATAACTCAATCTTGTAGCCTTCTGGAACGACCATGGTTTTCAGCGATTCTTCGCCTGACAGATAATGAATCGTTGGATCCTTCTCGCCCATATCTGCGAGCGGATCCGTTTTGGCATCCGCCGCCGCCACATCGAACGTTTCGCCTGCCGCCAGCGCCCAGATCGCTTGCTCGCGGACATGCACCATTTGTTCAAGTTTATGCAGCTCCGCCGGGTAGTTCTGCGAGCCAAACGGTTCGCGCCGCCGACCGTAAACGTGTACGCCGTTGGGGATTTTATAATAACTCAGCCACATCCAAGCAAAGTCTGCGACGGCCTTCTTGAGATCCACAGCACTGGCCTTTGACACGGGCTTGCTGGCTCCGAAAAGTTGATCGACGAGCAGTGGTGCGAGTTTCGCGTAACCCTCATCGGTCAATAGTGCGCCATCACGCGTTAGGGCTTTACTGCCCTTGGCGAACCACGTGCTGGTAGGTGCGAACAGGTTCACGAACTTCACCTGACGAGCAGCGGCAACATCCTCCATGGCTTTGGTATAGAGTGCGAGATTGGCATTCTGGGTGATACCATTCGGCGTGCCGTATTGTCCCGATAAGTCCTGAAAGGCGGTGGGCGAAACCAGCACTAACTGTGGCGCTGCTTTGTCATTATAGGTCTGCTTGAGCGTGTGCTCGATGAACGCTTCCAGCTCCGCTTTGAAATTCGGCAAGCCCGCGATTCCTTCGAATGATTCGTTAAAACCGAAGAACGCGACGATGATATCCGGCTTGCATTGTTTCAACCATGCATCCGGTTCCGGGTAGAGACCCTCGCCGGAATTGCCACCCCAGTTGTCTTTTGCTTCCACCAAGTTGCGGAATTTCTCCCCACCTGGAAAAGCCCACGGACTTTTGCGTCCGGCATTCGGGCGGAACGCCGGAGTATCCCCTTCATCGCACAAGTTACGGATGACCAAATGATGCTCGGGGTAGCGGCGATGCATTTCGGTTTCAAAATGCCCATAATGCAGCATCCGCGATCCGAGTCCGCCACCCAAGAGCACCACGCGGGAATCTTTCTCTAACTTGATTTCCGCAGCGGGTAATAGCGGCATCAGCAAGGCGATTACGGCGAGGAAGATGGAGATGAGAGGAATTTTTGGGAAATTCATTGGGTAAAGTCGTTGGTGGTTTTGGAAGGCTCAACGCTCTTCAGCTTCGTCGGTTTTTGCAATGCTGCTTCGGGGATGTCCTTCTACTTCCACTAAAATTCAAGTCTCATCACCCACCCATCGTCAATCAATCAACCGCTCACGACCGACTCTTTGGCGGTCAAGCGCCGCATCCCAATTTCACCCTCTCCGGCATTTGCGATGTCCTCGAGAAACTTCACGCAAGAGAAGCCCTATACGCGAAGGACCGCGAGACCCAAGACAAGGGCCTCATCTTTCTACTCGAAGCCTGCGGCTGGACCGATCTTTCAATGTCCAAGATTCAAGTTGCTGCCCTGCCCTAGAAGAGTAGTCTTCCCCATGTGCCTCGGAAAATCCGCGATCTCCTCAAGGACCTACGCAAAGCGGGCTTCACGCTCGCACCCGGCGGCAAGGGGAGTCACCGGAAATACGAGCACCCCGCAATCCCGATCCCGCCGCCACGAATCCACACTCTTTCCGCGAAGCGCTGCAGTGACTTTTCCCGGCTTGTTTCCGCCTTCGCCCACCTCCATGTTTTTGTGATGACAATCTTCCGCCTCCGAGCCGTCCTATACCGGGAAGACGATCTTTGGGTCGCTCATGGTTTGGAAATGGACCTCATCGGCACGGGAGTGACTGCGGCGGCGGCATTGAGGGAGTTGCGCGGAAACGTAGAAGCACAGCTTTCCTTCGCGACTCAAGAGGGCATCAACCCCTTCTGTCCCGCTCCGCCGGAAATCCAAGGCCTCTGGGAGGAAATCAACTTAGCCGCGATCGGCATCGGCCAACCAAAAGCCACCGCCACCACCCGCGCCACCCGTTGTCTGGAGTGGAGCGAAAGTCAGGTTACCCGGATCAAAAACGACACCTTCCAATGCGTTTGAATGGCGAAGCCGATCAAACTCCGGGATTTCCTCCAACGCCTCAAGGAGTGTGATCCCTTGATCGAGGTGCTTTCCCGCCGGGGCAAAGGAAGCCACCTGATGCTTTGTAAAACAACAGCAACCGGGAAGCTCTCCTACCCCATACCCACGAGCAGCGGCGAGGTCACCGGACCCTACCAGAAAGCGGTGATCAAGCTCTTCGACTTACCTGAAGATACTTTCAAAAAATGAATCACGGCTTGATCCAGAGATTCGTCGCTAGGTAGTTTGACGTTGCCGCCATGCCCACGATGGGTAGTCTTCCACATGTGCCCCGGAAAATCCGCGATCTCCTCAAAGACCTTCGCAAAGCGGGCTTCACACTC
Organism: Luteolibacter sp.; assembly: GCA_043766715.1. Lineage (GTDB taxonomy): Bacteria > Verrucomicrobiota > Verrucomicrobiia > Verrucomicrobiales > Akkermansiaceae > Luteolibacter. The sequence continues at coordinate 8,722 of JAYUHS010000098.1, read as the reverse complement.
GCACCCGGCGGCAAAGGGAGTCACCGGAAATACGAGCACCCCGCAGTCAAAATCCCAGCCATCATCCCAGGACGCGACGGCGACGACGCCAAAGCTTATCTGGAACGCCACATCACCGAAAAAATCATCGAGTCTCAATTATGAAAAAGATCTCAGCCCAGGAAGCCACCCGCCTCGCTCGGAACTATGCCCTCAGCGTGCGCTGGAGTGATGAAGATCAGGTGTTCGTAGGCTCGATTCCGGGTCTCATGGGTGATTGCTGCCACGGCGACACTCCCGAGGAAGTCATCCCTCAACTCCAAGACATCGCCGAAGATCTTGTCACCTTTTTCATCCAGAAAGGTCAGTTGCTGCCCACACCTCCGACCGTGACCAGCAATCCAGATCCCGTCGCCATCCGCAGCGCCATGGGCCTCAGCCAGACCAAGTTTGCCCAACTCCTCGGCGTGAGTATCCGCACCCTGCACAAATGGGAGCAACGCACCAGCACTCCAAGCGGAGCCGCCAGGACGCTCCTAAAAATCGCCGCCACGAACCCACACTCCGTCCGCGAAGCGCTGCGGGTGAATTGAGCAAATTCTTTCCGCGCCCTTTTCTCTAAATTACGGCAAAATTACCGCACCTCACTTGCCGCCGCCCATGTGGTTGAGGAGTTTTTGGTTAAACTCATCTGCCATGTTATATCCCAGCCGCCGCAGTTGTTGGTCGAGTGCGGCGATGGTGACCATCCGCGCGGTGTCGCGACCGGGGCCGACGGGGATTTCCACGTGGGCGACGTGCTGGCCGAGGATTTCGTAGGTTTTCTGTTGGAGCCCGACGCGGTCCACTTCGTTGAGGTCGGCTTGGGGCTTGAGGGTGACGACGAGGTCGAGCCGTTTGTCCGGGCGGATCGAGGCGAGGCCGTAGAGGTTGGCGACGTTGATGATGCCGATGCCACGGATTTCCATGTAGCCGCGGGATAGGTCTGGGGCAGTGGCCATGAGCTCGCCACCGACGTATTTAGGTGCTTATTACCTCGGGATTTGTAGGATTCTGCGCAGGAACATTGCGTAGCGCCTTCCGCCACAATAGCCCAATTCCGAGTCCTGCATCATTCGTTCCTTGTTCCATGATCTGTGATCTCCTAAAAATTCGTTACGCCATACTAACCGGACTTTGTTTAGCCACCGAGAGGTCAGCATTTCGGGTTCACTGTAGGTGCCGCTAGCAATTCCTTCAAAGCGACTAAATTACCGATAATCCCATGCGACTCTATTTAATCGGCAGGCTTCCCGGATGGTTCTATTCGATGATTTTCATTTTCGTGTTCACAATTGTTGGTATCGTGGCGCTTGATCTGTGGAGAGGAAGCATACTTAGCATGGTGCCAGATCATGATTATATAAAAGAAGTGATAGACCGGCGGGATCACGGGAAAATCGGCGAGGCACTTGCTTTCTGCCGATATGTCGAAAGCCAACCGGGAATGCCAAATCGCGACGCGATCATCAGGATTAAGACCGAGATAGAAAAAGAACAGGCCAGTTGGTTAGGGAAAGCCAAACGATTTACAGGTGGATTTATCATGGGAAATGCCGCGTCTTCGGAGGGGATGGCTGGAACTATCGTTTCTGACTTCTTGGTAGTTGGAGACATCCGAGATTTAGGCAAGCAAGGCTACAATGCGGCGACGGGTCAAGAGATAGACAAAACCGTTTCAGCTCTTTCCGCACTTGGGGTAGCGACATCCATCGCCGCTGCTGTTCCACAGCCTAGCGAACCTGCGGTTGCGGGTGCAGATGCTGGCATTTCGCTTTTGAAGGCACTTCGAAAAGTCAATGCTCTCACAAATCGTTTTGCTGCTGAGGCATTTGATTTGGCCAAAGAAGCAGTGAAAGCGCGTAAACTCGGCAAATTCGGAGATCTCGTGGGTAACTTGAACGAGCTTACAAAACACACACCTCCTGGAACTCTTGGAGCTGTAATGAAGAAGGTTGAATCACTAGCTGATTTGAAGGTAATTTCAAAATGGTCAAAACAGGCTCCAAATGAAACCGTTGTTCTCTTGGAATCCGGTGGCGGCGCGTGGCTGAAAGCAAACTCACTGGGTAACAAAAAGACACTTGGGACGGCGCTCCGAAAAGGCGCGAAGGGAATTGCCAATGTCCGACCTTATCTGCGAGGCACAAAATTTCTATACCGTGGCTGGTTGCAGGAGCTCAGAGATTGGCTAATTGACGTGCTGATGAATAGCCCACTCCTCCGCAAAATATTGTTTTGGCTCGGATTCGTCTCTTGTATTCTATCTGCTACTATATTGACCGTGACGGTATTTCGAGTGATCAGCACACTAAATAGGAAATTTTTTAAAATTTCGATTTAATTTTCATTATTATCCGCGAAATGAGTTGGATCGGGTAGGAAATCCAACAAAACGCGAGAAGCCTCACGAATAGGATCGTCTGAAAACAAGCGAATTATCTTTTTACTAGTAAGGCGATCTAGCATCGATTCATGTTCTGCTTTCACAGCCACCAACGCAGATCGAACGCGATCCGCAGGCGTAGTGCGCAGGCAACATAGCAAAGCACAGAAAATCACGGGGAGCAGTGCGAGTAACAGGCTTGTTAAAATCATGTTTGCCGAAGGCGTTGGGAATGCTTGCCACCGAACACCTGTCGAATCGTTGAATGCACCCAACCATGCATGGCCAAACTCCCGATAGACCGCAAGTAGAGGCCCGCTCAGTAACCCCATAAACAAAAGTGTCGCAAGTCCCCCCCACAGAATTAGTCCCACACGGCCAAAGACATGCTTGCGAGTTACTTGCTCAAAGATCGCACCAGATTCCTCGGTCACCCGTTCGAGGCCGATAAAGTGGGTTCGCGGAGTCCCCTCCTCCGGTCTCCGAGTCGCGTCCGGTAAACTCGCATTGATGGAACGGATGAAAATTCGGTTACGATCCCCGAGATCGTCGCGGGCCATCGATTCCAAGCGCTTTGCCAGCGCAACTTTGACATCGTCAGTCATTTCCGCGAGACACTTTGTATTCTTTGCGGTTTGGAAAATTAGCAAGGCCAAGGACGGCAGGCTACCAGCCATAGCAAAAGCCATCCGATCCCAGGCGCCTGCAGTGATCGCGAACAGTCCTAAAAACGTCCGGAATGGGAACAACCAACTCGGTGTTCGAGATAATGAGAGCATGCGCATTTTCATCCGTAAGCCGGTTTCAAGCTGCTGATCCGGACCAAGGATTTTTTTCACCAACTCCGCAGCAAGCCCTGCCTCCGTCATTTCCAGATCCGCATAGGCGGGCGAAACACGCCTAACAAAATCTCGCAGATCGCCCACCAAATCCCGTCTCAATCGCTCGATTACGACTTTCCCGATCATGTTTTCATCCAGGGGCACGGAGGCGATGATCTTACTCAACTCTGGAAACAATCGTTCTTCAGCTAATCTGATCTTAGCGAGTTTGTCACCCGGAGCACGCTGGACATGTGGCACGATCACAGGTTGCAGAACGTCCGCATGTGGGCAATGATACCGAATCCGCGCGACCATTGCAGCGAGATCACTTCTACCTTCTGTTTCGAGACGCGGATGATCGTCATCCACCACCACCGGTAGTATTCTAGTTCCATTGCTTTTTTCTAAAAATGCAAACTGCGACTCGTCAGTCAGAGTCGCGCTGGAGGCAACCAATACTCGCAAAGGTGCCCCACGCTGGGCTCTCAAGGCAGCTTCTCGCGCTGGAATAGTCGCATCATTATATCCCGGTAAGTCGAGCAGCGTGTAGCGGAGTCCTAAATCGACCATGGCATCTGATCGCATAGCAATTTGGACCTCATGCTCGGTGTCTAGGGCGGGAGGCGCATCCGGGCCGATCCAAGTCGCCTTTTCCGTCGTAAATTTGGACGTCTCGCCACTAGGAATTCGCTCACGCGAAGCCTCGTCTTTAACCAACAAGCGACACAACCAAGATTTTCCGGAGTTCTTCGCACCCAGCACCGCAATGATCGGGCTGTCGATACCGCGTCCGTTGGCGAACGATTCCAGTTCATCGAGAGCTTCGTCACATCTTGCTACCAAGCTTAAGCACTCAGGACTCTTCCCGAAAAGTAAATCGAGGCTTTCCGACAAACGCCGTATCTCAACTGCAGTTGGTGACATGAAAATTCGTGACCGCGTGTTCTTCATGCATCCTCCTTCTCAAGTTCGCTCATCATTTGATCCCAAGCTGCCTCATTCAGATAGATCAACTCTCCTTGCAGAAGATTCACCTCGTCTTTCTGAATAGGTAGCTCCACTTCCTTGAACTGATGCACCACATGTCCGTTTGAAATCAGCGTGGGTGCGCTTCCAAGGTAACGCGGAACCCCGAGACCATCACACAATGCGGCATAGAGGACATCGAGTTGTGGACGGGCAACTTCGCGCTCAAATTCTCCCATGAGGGCCTTCGCACCAGCGGTGGTCATCAGCGTGCCTAGCAGAGAACCTCCCACCAGAATTCCAAGAATTTCGCTGCCACCCAGAATCATGTGATACTTGGCCCAGATCACCACTGAGGCACCGCCATCGACCGGTGCCAAAGCACCTGCGATTGCGAAACCACCCATCGCTAACAGGATGTTACGAAATAATGCGAACCGCTCCCAAAAAGGCACCTCGTTCCACATAGCTTGGGTCATTGCATCCAGCTCTTTTACGTCGGCGAAGGCACCACCGGTATGTTTCTTCACCGCTTTCGAGGCGTTTTGCCAAACCTGCTCAAGCGATTTGGACTCCACCTCGGGAGGCATGAATCGGCGGCCCATCAGCCAAACAGCGAACTCGGATGACTTCACTTGGGTGTAGCGTTCCACATCAGCATCGGTCGCGTTCGTTGGTTTCAATTTCACGATCAATCTTTTGAGCCAGTTTCCGGGCGCCTGAGCCAGACGGATACCTTGGGGGGCCGTGCTCTGGATACTCTCCGCAAGCCGTTTGGCGGCTTCGTCATAACTGAGTGCCTTCAACTTGCCGTTATCATCCACAAACTTGCTCGTGAGAAACTCACAGATCTGTTTGCTGGCTGCCTTCGCTTGATCTGTCTTGCATTTGGATGTTTCGGTGACTCGTTCCCTCACTTCTTGCAGCAGGCACTTCAAATTCGCAACAGATGAAGCATAATGGGATCTTTGCAGTTCCGCAGGATCCAGTTCCCCAGCCAATTCAGCCAACGAGACCCGCTCCTTATCCATACTTGTGATCGCCGGTCGCACAGGGATACTTCGGTCCTCGCGATGCACAAAAGGCGCAAGATATATCCGCCTCACGGATTCGGTGCTCCCCCAGCGCTCTATGACTTTTTGTGCCTCTGGCCGAAAGATCTCCACATCATCCCCGTCAGTCATATTTAGCACAAAATATAAAGAAGCTCGGCTTGCAGCATCGGCAAGGGCGCGGAACGCCTTTCCCAAGGTCTCCGTGCCGAGCTGCTGCATGCTGGAAACCAACACAAAAGCCGAACATAGCGGCGCGATCGTTGCGAATCGCTCTAAACGCAGATGTGCTGTCGGTCTATCGACCGAATCATCAAGCGACTTCTGAAAGTCGGGGCAATCCAGAAAAGCAATCCCGCCTGAATCGAGGGCCTGATCGTAAGCAACCAGTGGAATATTGAACTTCTGGACCCTGTTCTCGGCAGCATTGTATTGGGATGCCGCCTCAATTGCAGTTTCTGCTAGCATTTCCGGCATTGACCCCGTTTCCGCCAAAATTAACTTACAGATTAAGGCACCGAGTCCATTTTTCCGCCAAGATTCAGGAAGCCAGAATACGAAGCGATGGGTTCCTTCTTTTTCTAGTGGCCCCACAAGAACACGTTGTTTCCCATCCTCCGATAGAAAGCCAGCAACCACCGTCGATTTTCCAGAATTTACTGTCCCACAGACTCCAACGATAGGCGTTCTTTCCAAGCTTGCTGCTTGGCTTATCGATTCGAGAAAAATCTCAAACTTGCGATTTAAACCAACTTCAGCCAAAGAAACTGCGTCGTAATCAAGTTGTGTATCTTGGCTTCCAAGTAAAAAATGCAGAGGAAGCTGCTCTTTGTTAAACGGGTGAATTCTAGTTGCGACAAGTCGGTCTCTCAGTTCTGGATCTATAGCCATTTGTGAGCCTAATCGATATTATTGTGGTAAGATTGTAAAACAGAAATTCCCCGGATTCATCGTTGGGGGAGTAACCATTAATGAACACTTACGGTCATGCGGATCAGGTGATACGCTTCTAGATTCGTAGCAGTTCATGTTTCGGGTCAGGTTACGCATATCCACTCTTTATTTTCATTTGTTGGACTTTGGAGGATTCCACAGAGTGCCCCTAGCCGCGTTACTCTTTTTGCCGGTTGTTTGTGATTGTCGGTAAAATTAGTAAAATTCAGTGATTCGCCCACACCAGCACTTCGCCGCTGCTGGGGTCGAAGGCCATCATTTGGCGGGTTTCGTTGTTGAGGACCTGTTCGGCATCGAGGGCGCAGGCGACTTGTTCGAGGGGGGTGCGGGGGTCGAGGTCTTTGAGACCGTCATTAAGAATATCTGCCCGGTCCTTGGAGTTTTCGATGGTCTCCGGATCCCATCCTTCATTTTCCTTTGAGAGTTTCTTACTGCGATAGTGGTTGGCGACGGTGAGTGTGCCATCACGCATGGGGACTTTTGCGAAAGCATTGCGGGTGCGTTCGATGATGCAGGCTTGGCCTTTTGCGGAACAGACCATGAATAACACGTTGGCGGAGAGTTTAGTGTGGCTCAGGGCATAGCAGGCTTCCTCGTAGGTGTCGCAGGTTTCAAAAACGTGGCGCAGAAGGAACAGCGGACCAAAGTCGAAGCCGGGCATGAAAGTCGGCGGTGCGTAGTCGATCGTGACGGAATAGGCACCGGGAACCATTCCGGAAAGTGCACCTATCATGCCTGGCACTCCGACTGTGATGAACTCCCGTTCGTCGTCCACAAAGCGGAAGATCCGGGTGGCTTTTCCCATTTGCTTAATCGGCCAATCCATCGTCCGCACATGGACTACGCGTTTGGTTCCGAGGCGCACGGCACCGGCGGTGCATCCCAGCCGGAGCAATTTGCGCAGCCAGGCGGGAGCGCCTTGTTTTAAGGTCTCGGACCGCTCTGCAAAATGGGACAGTTCGTATTGGCAATTGAGGAGGGTCAATTCGCCAGCAGTGCAACCCACCGCACTGGCCCATGCCTCCAGTTCCCCTCGGTAATGACCACCGGAAAAACGATAGGCCGTCGAGAACATCTGAATGGCCTTGGTGGTCCAGCCACCCGAAGTCTCACGAGTGGCATCGTAGCCGAGAAAATCCCGGGTCGCACTGCCGATCAGGGCCTTGGCGGTTTTAACCTCTTTTCGAATGACTTTTCCCCAGCGATCCTCCTCAGGATCTTGAAGGTTGATAACGTATTCCTTAGTAACTTGTTGTATGCTCATGGGAGGTTTGATGGGAAAAGGTTTTTAGAGTTATGGTCACATGAAAGGATTTCACTCCATGATAATTTGGATTTTTCATTAGAAAGCGGCCCCTCACTTGTTACCGCCCATGTGGTTGAGGAGTTTTTGGTTAAACTCATCTGCCATGTTGTAGCCGAGCCGCCGCAGTTGCTGGTCGAGCGCGGCGATGGTGACCATCCGCGCGGTGTCGCGACCGGGACCGACGGGGATTTCTACGTGGGCGACGTGCTGGCCGAGGATTTCGTAGGTTTTTTGCTGGAGTCCCACGCGGTCCACTTCGTTGAGGTCGGCTTGGGGCTTGAGGGTGACGACGAGGTCGAGCCGTTTGTCCGGGCGGATCGAGGCGAGGCCGTAGAGATTGGCGACGTTGATGATGCCGATGCCACGGATTTCCATGTAGCCGCGAGATAGGTCTGGGGCGGTGGCCATGAGTTCGCCGCCGACGTATTTCACCCGGACCACGTCATCTGCGACCAACGAGGCCCCCCGCTCTAGCAGGCCGATGGCGGTTTCTGATTTCCCCGAGCCACTGCGGCCGACGATGAGGACGCCGATGCCGCGCATGTCCACCATGCAGCCGTGGAGTGTGACGCTGGGTGCGAATTCGTGCTCGAGCCGGATGGTGGCGGCGTTGAGGAAATTCATGGTCACCTGCGAGGTGCCGAAGACGGGGATGCGATGCTCCTTGGCGACGACGGATAGATTCTCATCCAGCATCGAACTGCGGGAAATGACGATGCACGGGATGTCTCGGTCACACATCCGCCGGAAGCGGTCCACTCGCATCGCCTCGGGGAGTTTTTTCAAATACGAAAGCTCGGAATTTCCTAAGACCTGCACGCGTTTCCTGGCGAAGTAGGAGAAAAATCCCGCCAGTGCGAGACCTGGGCGGTTCATCGCTGGCTCGCTGATCAGCCGGTCGAAGCCGACTTTCTCGCCGTGCAGCGTCAGTCCGAGTGACTCGGCGTGGGCTTCGAAAAATTTTTCGACTGAAATCGAGGCGACAGTTTTGACGCGGGGTGGCATGACCGGGACTCAACCAGATCCCGCCGCCCCCGGCACGCGAAATCCCACACCCGAGGTTGCACGCTAGGGCGGACCTGTTACAACCCGCCGCAAGGACCATGCCAAATTACGATTACGAGTGCCAAACATGCGCGAAACGCTTCGAGATTTTTCAAGGTATGAACGACGCCAAGCTCACCGAGTGCCCGCAGCCTGACTGCGATGGTCAGGT
>JAYUHS010000097.1:0-5089 GCA_043766715.1 Luteolibacter sp. | reverse complement strand
AGCCGTGGGCCTATGGGAAAATCCCCGAACTGGACGAACGGATCCGCGAATTCGCCAAGGACATGGTGGAAAAAATCCGCGCCAGCGAGGCGGACGAGGTGCTACTGGTCGGCCACAGCGTGGGGTCGATTCTGACAATACCACTGGTGGCAGAGTTGTTAAAATTGGAGCCGGAGTTAGGCACGAAAAGCCAGATTTTCGGGCTAGTTTCTCTAGGAAATTGTCTGCCCCTGGTGAGTCTGCTGCCTGGTTCCAAGCAGCTCCGCGCCGACTTAAAAACCGTGGCGACCGCGCCCGGTGTGCGGTGGCTGGATTTCTCCGCGCGGCGAGATGGAGCAAGCGTGACGCTGGTGGATCCACTCAAAGTTTCGGGGATTTCACGGCCCCAAAATGGTCCAGTGCGACCTCAGCAGTTTCCCGTGCGGATCGTCAAAATGTTCCCGCCGGACGTCTATGCGGTGATCAAGAAGGATATTTTCCGCATTCATTTTCAATATATCATGGCGGGTGAACTACTGACAGATTACGATTTTTTCGCAATCACCGCCGGGCCTCTGAGCCTTGCACAGCGCTTTCCTGAGTAATTTTCCATGGCCTATACCCCACCCTATCCGGAGCCGCTCGATCGGTCGTCGAAGCGTTCGCTGTGGAACCTCTTCAAACGCGGTCGCCGCTCGTGGCTCGCGACTCTGTATGAAGGAAGTTACTCAGGTAAAATCTCGCGCGTCCGACTGCCCGGCGTGCAGCTCTTCCTCGTAAAATTCCCAGACCTCATCAAAGAAGTGCTGGTCGATAAGTTCCACGACTACCCGAAGCACGAGCTTTCGGAAACCGCGCTCAAGCCGTTGTTAGGCGAGAGTATTTTCACCACGAACGGCCCGGTCTGGGAACGCCAACGCCGGATGCTGGACCCCGCATTCGGCCAAGCGAAACTCAAGGAAGTCTTCAGTCTGATGACCGGTGGCGCGGAAGCCATGGTCGCTCGCTTAGACGCCGTGAAAGACGGCGAGATCGCGGACATCGAGATCGAGATGACCCATGTGACCGCAGACATCATCCTGCGCACGATCCTCTCCGAATCACTCGAAGGCGCAGGCGCACGCCAGATTTTCAATGCCTTCAACCTCTTCCAAGAGAAGGCCGTGGTGATGATCCAGCTCAGTTTTTTCCGCCTGCCACTTTGGCTCGCCCCCCGCCACTATCAGATTTGGAAACGCACCGGGCGGGAAATCCGCGAGCTGCTGGCCGTCTCCATCCGTACTCGGTTCGACGCCTATCAGCGCGGTGAAAAAGGTGAATACAAGGACATCCTCCAGTCGCTGCTAGAAACCAGAGACCCCGAAGACGGCTCCGCTTACACGCTGGTGGAGCTGGTCGATCAGGTGGCCATGCTGTTCCTCGCCGGCCATGAAACCTCGGCCAGCGCGCTCTCATGGTCGCTATTTCTCCTTGCGAAGTGCCCAGAAATCCAAGAGCGCCTTCACCTAGAAACCTGCCAGCTCCTCGGCGATCGCCAGCCAGAATTCAAGGACATCCCCCGCCACCGCCAGATCCGCAATGTCTTCCGCGAAACGATGCGAATCTATCCACCCGTCGGATTTCTCACTTTCCGCAAGGCGACAGGCGGGCAAAAACTGCTTAAACACCAAGTCCCAGACGGCTCACCCGTCGTCATTTCCCCGTGGCTGGTCCACCGCCATCGCGATCTGTGGGAGCGGCCTAACGAATTCGATCCCGACCGCTTCGACGGCGGTCTCGACCAGCCGCAGTGCGCCTACATCCCCTTCGGCCAAGGACCGCGAATCTGCATCGGCGCAGCCTTCGCGATGCAAGAGGCGATGCTGATTCTCGCGACCCTGACGCGGCGCTACCGCTTCGAACCCAGCCCCGGTCCTGACCCGGAGCCGACTTCACGCCTGACGATCCGCTCGCTGGATGGAATTTCCCTGCGGGTCTGGAAACGCCCACAAGTGAAGCACGAGCAGACCATCCCAGACGCCCCGGAAGGCGCCTCAGAAGAAGTCCCAGAACCCGAGGCGAAGTGCCCATTTCACTGAGCGACGGAGACAAAAAAGAAAAATTCGACCGCAGATAAACGCAGATAAGATCAGATATAGATCTTAAGCTAACTCTCTATTGTTAATCTGCGTCCATCTGTGTTCATCTGCGGTTAAAAAACTCTTAATTTGATGACGTTGCGGCGAGACGCCACAACCACGATTGCACTATAAAATCTCGGTCTTCTGCGGTCCAGTGACGCGATATCGGATACCCGCCCAGACGATGACCCGGCCACAAGCCGAGCTGACGATGATGAGGAGATGGACAACATTCACCACCGGATCCAGCCACCAGCTTCCACGCACCGCAGCTTCAAGAGCATCCGCTTCGCCCTCAGGGAAACGGGCCTTCAAGTAGCCAAGCCGGGCCTTGGTTCTTGCGAGATTCAAGAGGATCGCCGCTACAATAAGGATCAGCATCAGGAAATCCCCTGAACCTAACCGGGCGAAACATGTCAGGAAGCTTGCCAAAAATAGAAGCGGGATCAACAGCGCCATCCACCATAGCGACGGCTGATAAATGCGAAGCTGGAAATACTGGCGACGCCCAAATTCGAACAAGGACACCCAAGTAAAGTCCACTGGCGAAGGCGCGGCGACGGATCGCACATAACGCATCCGTTTTCCTGACTTCCGTGCCAACTGGCTGATCCGGGCGTCGTCATTGATGCTGCCTTCGAGATTTACCGGAATCTCTAATTCTTCAAAAACCTCGCGGGTCATCGCCATTGAGCCGCCCCACAGGCACATCCGCCAATTAGGGCCGATGAGTGGCTCGATGGCGGTGCCAATGAGTGCGATGACCCGATTCGGCAGCGATGCGTTTGCCGGGATGAACCAGCGATAGCCAGTCGTGAAGTCGGCCTGTGATAGATTCAGCGGTAGCACGAGACAAGAAAGCCAGTCGGTGCGTCCGAACAGGTCACCATCCGCGAAGGCGACGATGCGATCCATGGCCTCTAATTTCCGAAAAGCGGCCAACTGGTTATGCACCTTCTGGCCGGTATGCACGGCGGCCCCAGCGACAACGAGACTAGCGCCGTTAGAGCCGCCTAATCGTTCGCGGATCGCAAGGTATGCAGGATCATTCTCTGACTCGGTGACGAAGATCACCCGGTAATCCAGATAGTCTTGGCCGAGCGCGAAATCGAGAAATCGGTCGAAATTTTCCGAGACTCCCTTCACGGCGATGATCAGTGCGACGCGGCGTTTTTCGTGCGGTTTCACCCCGCTATCCAGCCAGCGCCGGTGATCGCGGAACAGTCGGCTAGCCTTGCGCGTTTTAATAACTGCGACTGCGGATTGGAGAACCCAGAAGCAGGTCAGTAATTCGTAAGCCGCATTTCCAAGGAGATTCATCGGTCGCGCTTTTTGGCGGCGAGGCGGGTTTTTTGCAAGTTACTTGTGCGGGTCGAAGTCAGCAGGTAACTCATCGTCATGGACTTTGAAACATTGAGTAAATGGGCGGACGAGGAGCTGAAATCGTTGCTTAAAGTGCTGCCACAGGACATCCAAGATTCGGCGAAAATGGTCGCCGTTTCACTCGAAGAAAAGCCCGCGCTCAGTCCGGGAGATGAGGAGCTGGAAGGCGACGAACTTGGGCTCTTCGAAGGACCTTCAGTGATGGAGGAGTCAGACGCCGGAGAAATACCGCGCATCCGGATTTTTCTGATGAATTTGTGGGAATGGGTCGGCAAGGAGGAACATGATTTCCGCGATGAGGTGGGTGCGACTTTCCTCCACGAGTTGGGCCACTACCTCGGCTGGGACGAGGACGAGGTGGCCGCGCGCGGACTGGAATAAGCCGGGAGGATTCTGCTTCCACTGGAGCAGAAACGAGGGTAATCCATACGCCGATCTTACCAATATTAACCATGGACATTCTCGGATTTATCAAGGGCGAACTGCTAGAAATCATTGAATTCAACGACGACTCGCGGGACACACTGTCATGGCGTTTTCCAGACGAGGATCACGCGATCAAAAACGGTGCGCAACTCATCGTCCGCGAAAGCCAAGCCGCGCAATTTGTCTATCTGGGGCAATACGGTGACTGTTTCAGCCCGGGAAAGCACTCGCTCGTCACGGATAACATTCCTGTCCTGTCGAAACTCAAGGGCTGGAAATACGGCTTCGAGTCGCCGTTCAAGGCAGACGTCTATTACGTCACAACGCGGCTTTTCACTGGCAATAAATGGGGCACGGCGAACCCGGTGATGATGCGAGACGCCGACTTCGGCGTCGTGCGATTACGGTCATTCGGCACTTTCGATTTCAAAATCGTCGATGTCCCGGTTTTCCTCAAAGAAGTCGCCGGCACGGATCATCACTTCCGCTTAGATGAGTTCGCCGAGACGATGCGCTCGCGGATTGTCAGCGTTTTTTGCGATGCACTGGCCTCCGCCGGGGTTCCCGCGCTCGATGTCGCTTCACGCTATTCGGAACTTGGAGACGCCTTGCTGCCACTCATCAATCCACAGGTGACCGCGAAGTATGGCATCGAGATCACCAGTTTCATCGTAGAGAATGTCTCGGTGCCACCCGAGGTGGAAGCCGCCATGGACAAGCGTTCGAGCATGGGCGTGATCGGAAATCTGAACGATTACGTGAAGTTTCAAATGGCCGAGTCCATGACCAAGGGCGGCGACGGCGGCGGGTCTCCAGCAGCCGCAGCGGGCCAGATGGCGATGGGCTTCGGCATGGCGCAGGAAATGATGAAATCCATGCAAGCCACGCCAGCATCAGCGCTGCCCGTCGCTACGGTTTCCGCCGCCATTCCAGAACTCCTCAGCCCCGAACAAGCCGCCCAGATTCTCGGAGTTTCCGAGGCAGACGTGATCGCTTCGGTAGAGGCCGGGGATTTAAAGGGCAAGAAAATCGGCAGTGCCTATCGGATTACCCGCACCGCGCTGGATGCTTTCCTCGCTGAGTAATCCGTCGCCATGGCCGAAGTCAGCGCACTGAGAAAGCATCCCTGCCCGGAATGCGGAGGGGATGCCGAGTGGAATGCGGAGAAAAAAGCACTCGCC